>NZ_VTPS01000028.1 GCF_008274215.1 Calorimonas adulescens
GTTTTTAGCCTACCTCCAAGGAATTGAAACTCCTTTCCTAAGAAATAGTCCGAAAAGATTGCAATATGTTTTTAGCCTACCTCCAAGGAATTGAAACAAGACCATATGTCTAAGGCAGATATCCCTATAGTGGGTTTTTAGCCTACCTCCAAGGAATTGAAACCTTGATTTAGCTAATTATGCGATTATGGCTGTTGCGGTTTTTAGCCTACCTCCAAGGAATTGAAACTGGCAAAAGAAAAAACCGCATAGATAGCGGCACTTCGTTTTTAGCCTACCTCCAAGGAATTGAAACTCTAAACTACCTTCCGGCAAAAATCCATGTGAAGTTAGTTTTTAGCCTACCTCCAAGGAATTGAAACCATGGTATCGCCTGTACTGTGATCATTTTAGTTCACCGTTTTTAGCCTACCTCCAAGGAATTGAAACAAAGATATATCGAAGAAAGAATGGAGCAGAAGGATAAGTTTTTAGCCTACCTCCAAGGAATTGAAACATTGTATCTGGCGTTAGTTCAACAGTTCCGTTGTCGGTTTTTAGCCTACCTCCAAGGAATTGAAACCCGAAAAGGAGGAAGAAGAATGAAAATGAAACTATGTTTTTAGCCTACCTCCAAGGAATTGAAACCAGAGAACTAGAACACTATCGTCGCTCAATTAATCCGTTTTTAGCCTACCTCCAAGGAATTGAAACCCCCATCGTTCTGGGTACTTTCTTTCAAGATACCATGTTTTTAGCCTACCTCCAAGGAATTGAAACTTTAATTGAACATTCAACTTTTTCTCGTCCTTTTCGGTTTTTAGCCTACCTCCAAGGAATTGAAACAAGAGGCCTTCTATCGGTATCAAAACTTGTGCAAGTCTGTTTTTAGCCTACCTCCAAGGAATTGAAACTTGGATGAAAAATGTATGCCTGTGAGAGCAACAGAAGTTTTTAGCCTACCTCCAAGGAATTGAAACTTATCATCCAATTTTGCTGCATTATTGCTGACATAGTTTTTAGCCTACCTCCAAGGAATTGAAACCAAAAATAAAAACAGTAGACGGAGAAGGTTCAGGGGTTTTTAGCCTACCTCCAAGGAATTGAAACATAGAACGAGGATTTTTTAGAATCCATGCATACAAACGTTTTTAGCCTACCTCCAAGGAATTGAAACCCGGTGTAGTGCAAACAGGACAAATATAATAATCTTGTTTTTAGCCTACCTCCAAGGAATTGAAACCATGAAAAAAGAGCCTTTCGGCTCTGACTTTTTGCGGTTTTTAGCCTACCTCCAAGGAATTGAAACGCCATAATATGGCCAGATGGGACTCGAACCCATGACGTTTTTAGCCTACCTCCAAGGAATTGAAACAGGCAAAAGTGTGGAAATGTGAAAAATTTGAGCCTAAGTTTTTAGCCTACCTCCAAGGAATTGAAACTGCCGAAAAAATTAACGTCAACAAAGGCTTGTACCAAGTTTTTAGCCTACCTCCAAGGAATTGAAACCTGCTGTCGTAATAGTATTCTTTCAAGGTGTAAAAAGTTTTTAGCCTACCTCCAAGGAATTGAAACACACAAAGAGCAAATAATTATAAATCAGCGTCAGAAGTTTTTAGCCTACCTCCAAGGAATTGAAACAATGATCACCTTTAAAATTACAATTATATCCGTGGTGTTTTTAGCCTACCTCCAAGGAATTGAAACATGATTTCGTGTATATAGAAAAACACGAGGACGACCGGTTTTTAGCCTACCTCCAAGGAATTGAAACCATGGGCTTCAAGAATATTCGGCACCACGGAGGAAGTTTTTAGCCTACCTCCAAGGAATTGAAACATATGTTGGGAAAAAATGAACGGAGCAAAATATGATGTTTTTAGCCTACCTCCAAGGAATTGAAACTTAAATTTGGTTATAGATGGTCTGCGTGTTGGCTAAAAGTTTTTAGCCTACCTCCAAGGAATTGAAACCCAAGAATATCAGAAATTTTTAATGCTGTTTCTACCGATAGTTTTTAGCCTACCTCCAAGGAATTGAAACTAGTAACCGGCAAAAATATAAAAATGGGCACAAAAAAGTTTTTAGCCTACCTCCAAGGAATTGAAACACAAATGTATCACCGGAAGCCCCAGCAGCAGAAAATAGTTTTTAGCCTACCTCCAAGGAATTGAAACCCAGTGAGAAGTATTTTTCTTGCTCCCCATAATTCCTGTTTTTAGCCTACCTCCAAGGAATTGAAACAATACCTCCGCAAAATCAGAGTCAGAATCATTAAATAAGTTTTTAGCCTACCTCCAAGGAATTGAAACTTGACATCCTTCTCAACCTCGCTTTCCTTCTTTTCAGTTTTTAGCCTACCTCCAAGGAATTGAAACTTGGACTAGATGGCGAATCCATATACCGAAAGGTGTGTTTTTAGCCTACCTCCAAGGAATTGAAACCTCTCACCGTACCGTTCCATTCCGGAATTTCAACATGTTTTTAGCCTACCTCCAAGGAATTGAAACATGATTCAAATCAAAAAGTATCCGTCACATATTCAGGTTTTTAGCCTACCTCCAAGGAATTGAAACTTGCGAATCAGAAACGAACTTCTAGAGGCATAGAGGTTTTTAGCCTACCTCCAAGGAATTGAAACTCCGTATCAGCATGGAGGGGTTGGAGATAGTCGATGAGTTTTTAGCCTACCTCCAAGGAATTGAAACAAAAGTATTTGGCTGGATGTAATGCAATGCCTTTTTCAGTTTTTAGCCTACCTCCAAGGAATTGAAACCTCATTTTGCAAGACCAATCCACACACTCACTGTTGTCGTTTTTAGCCTACCTCCAAGGAATTGAAACGCAGGACAGGTGGCGATAGATTATAGTGCAGTTGATAAGTTTTTAGCCTACCTCCAAGGAATTGAAACCAAAATGTCTCCACTCTACGATGATTTTTTGTATCAGTTTTTAGCCTACCTCCAAGGAATTGAAACTTATGTTTTTGTTTAGTTTCGTTTAGTTTATTTAATGGTTTTTAGCCTACCTCCAAGGAATTGAAACCAGGCAATACTCAAGTGAATTGGTCGTATGCGTTGCCGTTTTTAGCCTACCTCCAAGGAATTGAAACAATTATGAATTAACAACTGAAGATAAAATCAATCTAAGTTTTTAGCCTACCTCCAAGGAATTGAAACCAATGTATGAAACTAACCGTAATATGCCGGATCCAAAGTTTTTAGCCTACCTCCAAGGAATTGAAACATATTCAAAGCAGTTTCCTCCTCCAGATAGTAGGTGTGTTTTTAGCCTACCTCCAAGGAATTGAAACAGGATATTTTTGCCGGTAAAGTAGATGTTCCGAAGGTTTTTAGCCTACCTCCAAGGAATTGAAACTGAGGTGTGAAGGAAATGAATAATTATTTAGCACAAGTTTTTAGCCTACCTCCAAGGAATTGAAACGACAATATCTTTCTTAACCCTGACACGATAAAAGATGTTTTTAGCCTACCTCCAAGGAATTGAAACTCTCTCTCACAAAAAGATTTTCCCGTTCTAAATAATCGTTTTTAGCCTACCTCCAAGGAATTGAAACAAGGTAAGGAATGAGTTATATAAGATAGCCGCTGCTAAGGTTTTTAGCCTACCTCCAAGGAATTGAAACCAAATAAACTGATACTTTCAAATCCTGCTGATGCTGGTTTTTAGCCTACCTCCAAGGAATTGAAACAAAAGGAGGGAAAAGGGAGGGAATAAAATGGAAATAGTTTTTAGCCTACCTCCAAGGAATTGAAACTAGCACTTCGGTGCCTTGCGAGAGGTTTTATGCCTCGGTTTTTAGCCTACCTCCAAGGAATTGAAACCCAGTTCCATAGCTTTAGCTTTCTTAGTTTCACCTGAGTTTTTAGCCTACCTCCAAGGAATTGAAACAAATTAGAACAGATTACGAAGCATTAGAGAACCTTAAGTTTTTAGCCTACCTCCAAGGAATTGAAACAAATTAGAACAGATTACGAAGCATTAGAGAACCTTAAGTTTTTAGCCTACCTCCAAGGAATTGAAACCGACGTTTCTCCTGTAACCTTCCCGGCATATCCGCAGTTTTTAGCCTACCTCCAAGGAATTGAAACCGGCGTAGAGTTCGTTCAGACGCTGGAATACCCTGCCGTTTTTAGCCTACCTCCAAGGAATTGAAACATATGTTCCTTTTCTCAATAGTTCAAGCCTGTCTCTGTTTTTAGCCTACCTCCAAGGAATTGAAACTGCGGTCGCCGGAAAATTCCCGCTCTTTTGGGATAAGTTTTTAGCCTACCTCCAAGGAATTGAAACTTTCGTCATTTATTCCTCTGTTGGCTATTTTGCCCATGTTTTTAGCCTACCTCCAAGGAATTGAAACACCGAACAGAAAGAAAAACTAATGGTAAACGCAATAGTTTTTAGCCTACCTCCAAGGAATTGAAACGGAGCTCATAAAGTTGTAACGATCATGAAAGTATCTGAGTTTTTAGCCTACCTCCAAGGAATTGAAACGTTACTTTTGCAAATGTATCAATGCCGTTTAATGTGTTTTTAGCCTACCTCCAAGGAATTGAAACGCCCAGACATAATCAATCAGACTCGACAATGGGTGGCAAGTTTTTAGCCTACCTCCAAGGAATTGAAACACCACCTTTCACTTTTAAAAATGAATTATATGCGTTTTTAGCCTACCTCCAAGGAATTGAAACGATTCTATACTCGCCAGTTGGCTTGCTGTGTATATGTTTTTAGCCTACCTCCAAGGAATTGAAACAGCATAAAAATATCTTTTCGGTCTTTTTGATATTTGGTTTTTAGCCTACCTCCAAGGAATTGAAACGGTGCCGATTCAATAAGTAATATTATCCAGTTTTCAGTTTTTAGCCTACCTCCAAGGAATTGAAACTGGCGACTCTCTCAGTAGAGCTTGATGTTGTATGCGGGTTTTTAGCCTACCTCCAAGGAATTGAAACTTTTATACGTTCTAATAAAGGCCATATTTCAAAAAGGTTTTTAGCCTACCTCCAAGGAATTGAAACCCAAGAGCCTTCACGTCGTCATCCGTAAATATACGATGTTTTTAGCCTACCTCCAAGGAATTGAAACTAAAATAATAATTTTGGCACAAGAAAGGAGTTTAAATAGTTTTTAGCCTACCTCCAAGGAATTGAAACCCGGTGACTTTTATCGTGACTTCAACCTGTATCGGAGTTTTTAGCCTACCTCCAAGGAATTGAAACCCCTTCCTGGTGACTATACTAGCCTCGAATTTGTCTGTTTTTAGCCTACCTCCAAGGAATTGAAACCATCATGCAGAAGCTAGTCATGCTTCCGTGCAAGACAGTTTTTAGCCTACCTCCAAGGAATTGAAACTGAAACAGGTCAATTCGGACAAGCGATAATGATAGAGTTTTTAGCCTACCTCCAAGGAATTGAAACCAACAGGCAAAAACAAAATAGCAAGTGCTATAACTGCAGTTTTTAGCCTACCTCCAAGGAATTGAAACGGGAGTATTGTGAAGCCTTCCAGAACAGGGCATACAGTTTTTAGCCTACCTCCAAGGAATTGAAACCTGTCCTGCGGTGTGTTCATATCATCAGGTGCTACCGGTTTTTAGCCTACCTCCAAGGAATTGAAACCGTTAAGGTGATTGTCAGTGCACCAGTACCTGTAAGTTTTGTTTTTAGCCTACCTCCAAGGAATTGAAACATATCATTTACATCTAAAAAAGTTTCAACTTTTTCTGTTTTTAGCCTACCTCCAAGGAATTGAAACTTTTCAACTTCTACCTGCCCTGGCGTAAAACCATATGTTTTTAGCCTACCTCCAAGGAATTGAAACCAAATAACCATTCCTTTCGCTGATAATTTCTGCAAGTTTTTAGCCTACCTCCAAGGAATTGAAACACATTCCGCCCTTGTGTATCGAGTTCAAAGGTTTTTGTTTTTAGCCTACCTCCAAGGAATTGAAACAAAGCAAAAAATCACATAAATATAGTTATACAACTAAGTTTTTAGCCTACCTCCAAGGAATTGAAACCTTGGCAGTTGATACAACAGATGTCTCAGAAGTACGGTTTTTAGCCTACCTCCAAGGAATTGAAACTACCATATTTTAATTCTGCTTTTCTTATAAATTCTTCCGTTTTTAGCCTACCTCCAAGGAATTGAAACTTTGCTCCGCAAATGTAGTCGCCATTGAATGGCCTACCAGTTTTTAGCCTACCTCCAAGGAATTGAAACTTCGATTTGCTCTTTTATAAATGCACTCAAACTAGGTTTTTAGCCTACCTCCAAGGAATTGAAACAATTTAGCAACTGCCACGGTATAGTTAGCTATGATAGTTTTTAGCCTACCTCCAAGGAATTGAAACTCTGAAATAGTTGAGAAGAAATATTCACGCAAGGCAGTTTTTAGCCTACCTCCAAGGAATTGAAACTCCATCCCGCTCACAACTATTATAGTAGGTTGAAAAGGTTTTTAGCCTACCTCCAAGGAATTGAAACCCATCATCTCTGGATCTACAACATCAGCTATAGATGGTTTTTAGCCTACCTCCAAGGAATTGAAACTAGATGATCTTGGTAAGGAGAAAGCAAGCGATAATAGTTTTTAGCCTACCTCCAAGGAATTGAAACTCGTAAGTAATTCTATACTTTTCTGTAAATATACCAGTTTTTAGCCTACCTCCAAGGAATTGAAACTCTGGTTGCACAATTACTGGTATTGGATATGGACTTAGTTTTTAGCCTACCTCCAAGGAATTGAAACTATTTTGATTTGATGTATGTGTTCCAACCAAAATATTGTTTTTAGCCTACCTCCAAGGAATTGAAACATAATTTTGGTTTTGTTTTTCTTTCATGTCCCCATTGTTTTTAGCCTACCTCCAAGGAATTGAAACCCAAGGCGGCTCAAAGCAAACTGGTTCTATGCCGAAGTTTTTAGCCTACCTCCAAGGAATTGAAACAACTACTGCGTCGGCTGCCTGAGACGGATATGATATAGTTTTTAGCCTACCTCCAAGGAATTGAAACATTCCTTTCTCAAATGAATCATGAAACAGTATCTTCGTTTTTAGCCTACCTCCAAGGAATTGAAACAACCACATTTCTAATATAGAAATTAATGTATAACCAAGTTTTTAGCCTACCTCCAAGGAATTGAAACTTCCTGAAGATGCTTCTAGAGACATAATTCAAGGTGGTTTTTAGCCTACCTCCAAGGAATTGAAACACTTTCAATTTTTTTCACCTGCCAATTGTCTTATTAGTTTTTAGCCTACCTCCAAGGAATTGAAACTCTTCCCTCGCTTTCTTATCTTTTAATGCTTTCATGATGTTTTTAGCCTACCTCCAAGGAATTGAAACGTATATGTGTATATTATACATTCTTTTCCTGAAAGCGTTTTTAGCCTACCTCCAAGGAATTGAAACCTGGGTCTTGCTCAAGTACTGTACTTGGCCCATACATGTTTTTAGCCTACCTCCAAGGAATTGAAACTTTTTATTAAACGGATTTTCTAAATATTTGGCCTTTGTTTTTAGCCTACCTCCAAGGAATTGAAACGTACCAAACGCTCTTTCATTATCATCATGTTCTTTTTCAGTTTTTAGCCTACCTCCAAGGAATTGAAACGTGTATAAAGAAGCACGAAGATATTTAGGACGAGGTTGTTTTTAGCCTACCTCCAAGGAATTGAAACAAGAGTTGATGGGAGACAATTTCATCCAGGAATGGCGTTTTTAGCCTACCTCCAAGGAATTGAAACACACATCTTTTGCGTCTTTCACTTCTTTGGCATCTGCGTTTTTAGCCTACCTCCAAGGAATTGAAACTATACCTTTAGCGCATATTCTTTTTGCGTATTTTTGTGTTTTTAGCCTACCTCCAAGGAATTGAAACTGGCATCTACCAAGATGAGGGTACAACAGAGGAACATGTTTTTAGCCTACCTCCAAGGAATTGAAACAATGTCTTTTCACAATTTAAGCATTTAACTTTCAATTTGTTTTTAGCCTACCTCCAAGGAATTGAAACAAGTCTCAAGACAGCTTTAGCAAGGTCCGAAATATTGTTTTTAGCCTACCTCCAAGGAATTGAAACTCTCAGTAATATTAGGTGGATACTTCGGACAAGAAATGTTTTTAGCCTACCTCCAAGGAATTGAAACTGGTGATAGCCACCTCTGCGTCTGGAGGTAGCTCCAAGTTTTTAGCCTACCTCCAAGGAATTGAAACTTCTTTTGAAGAGTTCTGCCTCTTTCTCTTTAGCACTTGTTTTTAGCCTACCTCCAAGGAATTGAAACTTATATCGGCACTGCTGCCGAATATAACAACATACGTTTTTAGCCTACCTCCAAGGAATTGAAACCAACGACAGTATTTTACAATCAGACTCCCGTAATAAAGTTTTTAGCCTACCTCCAAGGAATTGAAACCAGCGAATACACCTCGTTTTGAAGCAGGTCAATTCGTTTTTAGCCTACCTCCAAGGAATTGAAACTGGCGTCATAGAAGTCACGGAATATACCCTTGTTCTGGTTTTTAGCCTACCTCCAAGGAATTGAAACCTATGTTTGTTATGTGTTTGTCGCCGATGAATTCTTTGTTTTTAGCCTACCTCCAAGGAATTGAAACTCCCATATTATCTTAAAAAATATGTGCCTTCTGATGAGTTTTTAGCCTACCTCCAAGGAATTGAAACTAGTCGCTCTCTGAAATGCTGCCCCAGGGCTTATTTGGTTTTTAGCCTACCTCCAAGGAATTGAAACGTTCACTTCCGCTAAAAGAAGTGTCTCCTAAAACCGTTTTTAGCCTACCTCCAAGGAATTGAAACCATAAGTATGATGAGGCGCTTTGAGGGGTTACTTCGTTTTTAGCCTACCTCCAAGGAATTGAAACTATCCGTAAGCATGTCATCACCAGCCTTTCGGTTTTGGGTTTTTAGCCTACCTCCAAGGAATTGAAACTATTCAGAGCATTGGTCGTGTCGGTCGTGTTTCTAAGGGTTTTTAGCCTACCTCCAAGGAATTGAAACTATCATGGAGACACACTAATCACGGAAGGCTTGGGAGTTTTTAGCCTACCTCCAAGGAATTGAAACTGTCGGCATAGAATTTGTTTCTGTCGTTCTCGCCACAGTTTTTAGCCTACCTCCAAGGAATTGAAACTCATCTTCACTAGAAATACCGAGGATTGCAGCCAGTGGTTTTTAGCCTACCTCCAAGGAATTGAAACATCTTTTGAAAGTCCTGTGGAAATTCCTCCTTTATTTGTTTTTAGCCTACCTCCAAGGAATTGAAACACCGGCGCATGTTGCCGTATAATTTATTTAGTTCCAGGTTTTTAGCCTACCTCCAAGGAATTGAAACCCGACAGCCTTGACAATAACATTTTAAAGAACGACTCAGTTTTTAGCCTACCTCCAAGGAATTGAAACTGGGCCCTATAACGATTGATGTTGAAGTTCTAAGGGAGTTTTTAGCCTACCTCCAAGGAATTGAAACATGCCGGAGAAAAGGTATATCGTCTTGTCTTACAGTCGTTTTTAGCCTACCTCCAAGGAATTGAAACTGCGTTCTCCCACACTCATAATTAACATCCTTTCGGTTTTTAGCCTACCTCCAAGGAATTGAAACTGTTCTATCTTTTCTGCCCCATCTGTCGGGGAATTTTCGTTTTTAGCCTACCTCCAAGGAATTGAAACATAACCTGCCTGACATTCCGGGAAAAACGGCGGTGTGTTTTTAGCCTACCTCCAAGGAATTGAAACATGTTGTATTTAAATTCTTCCATGTTGAAATTATAAAGTTTTTAGCCTACCTCCAAGGAATTGAAACTGTTTATTCCATCTACCCAACTCCATATATTACCCCAGTTTTTAGCCTACCTCCAAGGAATTGAAACCAATTTCGAACTAAAGCAGAGATAACAATTCAAGGTGTTTTTAGCCTACCTCCAAGGAATTGAAACATATGTCTGTTCCGCTTTTAGTTCTCGCGATATCAACGTTTTTAGCCTACCTCCAAGGAATTGAAACATAAATTTAAGGAGGTATTTTTATGAAGGTACAAGGGTTTTTAGCCTACCTCCAAGGAATTGAAACTCTCATCTAAAAGCCACAATAAATCTTTGTCTTTAAGTTTTTAGCCTACCTCCAAGGAATTGAAACAGTGATCTCTGATAGCAACACATGATTTATCAGAAAGTTTTTAGCCTACCTCCAAGGAATTGAAACATGAGGTACGATGCTGCAAATGGGTTGGCTATACTTGGTTTTTAGCCTACCTCCAAGGAATTGAAACGCAGAACAGATATTAAAGAAAGAACTGATACGATAGAGTTTTTAGCCTACCTCCAAGGAATTGAAACCGTCCCTGTATGTCATGTCTATATTGAGAACCAATTCAGTTTTTAGCCTACCTCCAAGGAATTGAAACTAATGTCCCTCTAAACTGAAGGTTCGTTTCGATTATCTGTTTTTAGCCTACCTCCAAGGAATTGAAACCATCAATGACAGCCACTTGAAGTTCATAATCGTCTGTGTTTTTAGCCTACCTCCAAGGAATTGAAACTCGAGTAGAAAGTTTTGGGTAGCCGTGGCTACAGCTGTGTTTTTAGCCTACCTCCAAGGAATTGAAACGGGCATTGTGCCATTCGCCACGTGATGTTGATTTTCGTTTTTAGCCTACCTCCAAGGAATTGAAACCAGGCATAAAGAAACATGAAATACGTTTTAAAGGAGAGTTTTTAGCCTACCTCCAAGGAATTGAAACCTAAAATGGCGTTCTTGTTGATGTTGTTTATCATTTTTGTTTTTAGCCTACCTCCAAGGAATTGAAACCATAAATTCATGCGAGATAAAGAAGGCACAAAATAGTTTTTAGCCTACCTCCAAGGAATTGAAACATCTGTTCAACAGTCGGCGACGCCATTATAGAAGAAGTTTTTAGCCTACCTCCAAGGAATTGAAACTGGACGTATGCCAACAAATGAAGAATTGGCAAAAATGTTTTTAGCCTACCTCCAAGGAATTGAAACAAAGATAAGAAAGCGAGGGAAAAGGATAAAACGAATGTTTTTAGCCTACCTCCAAGGAATTGAAACTCATTCCATATCCAATTTTCTGTAATTTTTCGATGTGTTTTTAGCCTACCTCCAAGGAATTGAAACTGTAGTAAGGATATATGCTTTTATAGTTGCACTGGTGTTGTTTTTAGCCTACCTCCAAGGAATTGAAACTCCTCCTATAAATTCTGCTTCAGATAATTAGGATCACAGTTTTTAGCCTACCTCCAAGGAATTGAAACATTGATTGCATTTCTATAGGCAAAATACTATTTATTGTTTTTAGCCTACCTCCAAGGAATTGAAACAAGACCATATGTCTAAGGCAGATATCCCTATAGTGGTTTTTAGCCTACCTCCAAGGAATTGAAACACGGTATTGGAATTGGATTATATCCAAAGTCTCTATAAGTTTTTAGCCTACCTCCAAGGAATTGAAACATATATATAGAGCTTTAACAGCCTTCTCTACTGCCTGCGTTTTTAGCCTACCTCCAAGGAATTGAAACAAGAATACATACATGGCATACCGGAAACTATACAAAGTTTTTAGCCTACCTCCAAGGAATTGAAACTAAGTTTTATAGCCGTCTTAATAAACTCTAGTACACTTTGTTTTTAGCCTACCTCCAAGGAATTGAAACTATGATAAATACAAACAGGAAGAGGAGGTAAACATGGTTTTTAGCCTACCTCCAAGGAATTGAAACTTGTAGTATACAATCCAATATTGCAGTAGCACCTAATGGGTTTTTAGCCTACCTCCAAGGAATTGAAACACGAGTTTAACCGTATGGAGCAGGAACTTAAAAATAAGTTTTTAGCCTACCTCCAAGGAATTGAAACCAGAGTATCTAGGTTATACAGTGATAGAAACGCCTTTGGTTTTTAGCCTACCTCCAAGGAATTGAAACTAAAGTCAATATCGCCAAGTAACTCATACCAAAGATCGTTTTTAGCCTACCTCCAAGGAATTGAAACAAGGAGATGAGAAAAATGGCAGTGAAGATAATCGAAAGTTTTTAGCCTACCTCCAAGGAATTGAAACGACAAGAAATAAGCTGGCAGGGATATTTAGAAAGTAGTTTTTAGCCTACCTCCAAGGAATTGAAACGAACGTCTGGCTTTACAGGTGTCCCCGCCCCGGCTTTGTTTTTAGCCTACCTCCAAGGAATTGAAACAGGAGGTAGAAGATGCCCTCGACATGATGAAGGTATTTGTTTTTAGCCTACCTCCAAGGAATTGAAACCCTCAATACCTGTCTCAATTATCTCTCTCACAAAAAGTTTTTAGCCTACCTCCAAGGAATTGAAACGCACAAAAATGGATAAACATGGCAATTGATGACTTGCGTTTTTAGCCTACCTCCAAGGAATTGAAACTAGGTATGGATAAAAAAGGTCAAATTCTTTTTGATGAGTTTTTAGCCTACCTCCAAGGAATTGAAACAAGAATTTGAGGAAGCCAGAAAAACAAAGAAATAAGTTTTTAGCCTACCTCCAAGGAATTGAAACTTAACTTAAATCACTTTGCAGAAATGCACACAGTAGGTTTTTAGCCTACCTCCAAGGAATTGAAACAACCTTGGATGCCAAGCAAAACTAAATATTCCATACAGTTTTTAGCCTACCTCCAAGGAATTGAAACTAAAGTTCAAATTCAAGCTGCATTCTGGTTCTTTGTTCGTTTTTAGCCTACCTCCAAGGAATTGAAACATTGGTGCTATAATCCTGAAGCCTATTCAGAATTAGGTTTTTAGCCTACCTCCAAGGAATTGAAACACCGCGGAGTCAAAGAGGCTAATTTTTACGTGCTTCGGTTTTTAGCCTACCTCCAAGGAATTGAAACCACTGAACTTTGCATCAATAAGGAATAATGACCAGCCGTTTTTAGCCTACCTCCAAGGAATTGAAACATGGGTTCTTGTACCAGTTAAGAACTTCTTTATATTTGTTTTTAGCCTACCTCCAAGGAATTGAAACTATTTCAATTAAAGACCAGGTAAAAGTTGAAGGAAGGGTTTTTAGCCTACCTCCAAGGAATTGAAACCCGTTGAACTTTAGTATTGAATATGAATTTTTACTTCGTTTTTAGCCTACCTCCAAGGAATTGAAACTTGGTACAGCGTTACATACTGGGTTGGAAAAGGGGGTGTTTTTAGCCTACCTCCAAGGAATTGAAACTCCTAAGTAATACTCTCTTGCCTTGCGAAGGTATATCGTTTTTAGCCTACCTCCAAGGAATTGAAACTAAGGAACTGTTGCAGCTTCTTTTCCAAAAGTTATTGGTTTTTAGCCTACCTCCAAGGAATTGAAACGCTTATATATCAAAGACTAAAGCACAGCTTGCAGCAAGTTTTTAGCCTACCTCCAAGGAATTGAAACCCCGCCAGGAATTGGCTGAAAAGGTCCGGGCATTGGGTTTTTAGCCTACCTCCAAGGAATTGAAACACAGCCTTCTCTACTGCCTGCTCCACCATCACAACAGTTTTTAGCCTACCTCCAAGGAATTGAAACAAGACCATATGTCTAAGGCAGATATCCCTATAGTGGGTTTTTAGCCTACCTCCAAGGAATTGAAACTCTATGACGGTAAGCCGGCCGAGTAACCTGGAATATGTTTTTAGCCTACCTCCAAGGAATTGAAACAAGAAAGTTTCAGGAAAGAGCCGCTAAGAGACCAAGGTTTTTAGCCTACCTCCAAGGAATTGAAACTCATAATTATAAATCTGCTTTATCAAATACTCTATATGTTTTTAGCCTACCTCCAAGGAATTGAAACCTAAAAAAATTGGCAAATCAAAAAATGTAATATCAAGTTTTTAGCCTACCTCCAAGGAATTGAAACCAAGAAGTAGAACAGGGCATGTATGATGCTGTACTTTGGTTTTTAGCCTACCTCCAAGGAATTGAAACAAGAGGCGAACAACCTCCTTAGGAAGATGAATTTTTAGTTTTTAGCCTACCTCCAAGGAATTGAAACATAGTTCTTGTGCTTCTTTTTCTTTTGCCTGTAAATGTTTTTAGCCTACCATATTGGCCCCTTAAGAGAATTGGACTAAAACACACAAAATGATAAAATTTCTCTTAAGGGAGGTCAAAATCAATGGCAGCACATAAAAACTTTACTCTTGAAGAAAAACTTGCTATCCTTGCCGAGGCTGAAAGTTCTTCT
>NZ_VTPS01000029.1 GCF_008274215.1 Calorimonas adulescens
AATGGAAACAGCTATCGTACGAAAGATAAGTTACACAGGGACTACAAGGGGGGTCAGAATTAGTTGCAAAAAGGGGTCAATATTACTTGACAATCTACACAAACCTTTATCACGCAGCCCGTCAAGACCTCCGGTTGGTTGTATCAGCTTTTTGTGTAAATCAATAATCTCTTCAACCGTCAAGAACATCATTTTGCAAGCTCCTTAAACGCCTCTATATTGTCGGCAAGGATTTTGTCTGCTGTTTCGTTTATTTTACGCTTTCTTGCTTCACGCATTGCTTGGATTTCATCGTATTCTTCAAAGTCAACCACAACATATCTCGGCTTGTTGTTTTTCATAATAACAGCAAGACCTTCTTCATCAACTAAACGCACAACCTTTGAGAAGTTTTGATTTGCGTCCGTCGTGGATACTATCAAATTTGTATTTATCATCATAGATATCATCTCGTTATTATTATGTACTGAATATAGGATAAAATCAACCTATACTTATGAATTCACAAAAATAGTATTTTACTATTTGAGGCAGATGGAATTTTTTACTATTGGTACTGGTATCACATGTATCCCTTCTGCCTGGCGCGTGTGTTTGGCTGCCTCTATCTCTTCAGGCGTAGCCACATCCTCAATTCTTATAACCTCGTCAACTGGAGGCAGGTTCAGGGCGCTTATAATAGATTCAATCATCCTTTCTGATGTACCCAGTATCAGTACGCTCCTGGGTTGTATCTCATTAATCTTAGCTCTTACCTCTTCTGCATGGGATTTATCCATAAAGATTGCCCGTCTTATAGCAGCAATCTTGCTCTTCTCTCTTTTGGCTGAAATTCCAGCAACTATCCTGTTATTTCTTATAAGAAGGCCATCATCTATTATACACTCTATTTTTTTCATGCCTGCTATCTGCTGTGCTCTATGGCTTTTACCTGTTCCGCTTTCTCCTACCAGCGCATATACCTTCATTATATTCTCCTCCAGAATCGCAATTATATTTGTGTGAGAACTTTTATGAAGGATGATGGTGAGCATCAAATGCATCCTTAAAGTGAGTCTATGATACTCTAAATGAGTGGCAAGTGCAGCCGGGGCATTTGGCGTAACAGAAGTCAGAGGTGAGAGGTCGGAGGTTGGAAAAGATAAACCATTTTAGACACCTCATAATAAGTGGAAATACCAGAGTATCAAATGGAGGTATACCCGGCGGAGTACAAACCACGAATTTATAGAGTATCAAGACGAACGACCAGGTGCATGGATGCCACTATCATCCGAAAATTGCCTTCTTACGCCCGAATCGACTTTCGTTTAGATCACAAATTGTTCCAGGTATCTCTTTGAAAGCTTTAAACTCTCCAGAATCCTCTCATTGTTTACCTCAAACGCCCTATCCTCAATTTCGACGCAAGCATATCCATTATATCCTATGTCAGTAAGTGCCGATACGAATGCTCCCCAGTCAACATCACCCAATCCGGGAATTTTGGGGCTCATATATTCCAGCGGATATGCCATGACCCCGACTTCTTTTAATTTATCATAATGAATTTTTATATCTTTGAAATGCACATGAAAGATTCTGTCCCTGAATTCATAAATCGGATTTATATAGTCCATCATCTGCCATATAAAATGGCTCGGATCCAGGTTTATACCAAAATTCTTACTCGGGATTATATTAAACATCTCTCTCCATATCTTTGGCGACATAAAAAGATTTTGTCCGCCGGGCCACTGGTCTTCCCCGAAAAGCATCGGACAATTCTCGATGGCTACCTTTACCCCTTTTAGCTCCGCATAGTTTATGATCGGCGGCCACACCTCTTTAAAAAGTTCAATGTTCTCTTCAACGCTCTTAAACTGATCTCTCCCAATAAAGGTTGTAACCAGGTTCACGCCTAACCTTGCACTGGCATCAATGACTTTATAAAGATGAGAAACATTGGCCTCTCTCATTTCAGTGTTGTTTCCGATGGTATTGGGGTAGAAGGCAAGAGATGAGATTTCTACGTTCTTTTTTTTACAGTATTCTTTTATATGATTAACTTGCTGATCTGTTAAATTATCCACATCTATGTGGGTTACTCCTGCATATCTTCTCTCCGATTTCCCTTTTGGCCAACATGCCACTTCAACACATTCATATCCCAATTCACTTACCGTGTCTATTAATTTTTCAAAGCTGTAATCAGCAAGAATAGCACTTACAAGTCCAAGCTTCATTTCAATCATCCTCCTTAATTCTGATCAACAATGACTGTTCTCCCTGTTTTTGATGATTCTACGCTTGCAAACACAACTCTCATGGCACTGAGTATAATCTTTCCCGATAGTTCTGTCTCCTTGTCGTTTATTATACTGTCGACAAAAAGGTCAATGACACCGGATTTGGTCTGATTGTCGTTAGTCTGAATACTCTCCAGTTCAAAATTAATCTTCTCACCGTTTTTGAGAAAAACCCTGATGGAATAATTCGGATCATCATAAATTCTCATTATTCCCTTGCTTCCGTATAGGATGGTGCTGTTGTCCTCCGGCCCATAAAAGGTCCAACTTGCCGTCATAGTACCAACAATTCCCTTTTTCGTTTTGTATATGCAAAAGGCATTATCATCCACATCAATAAGATCCCCACCGGAGTTCCTTTTGTTAAGCGTAACAAGTTTAGCGGTTGTTTCAATGATGGTATCATCAGTCAGAAACTGGATAAGGTCTGTCTTATGGACACCCAAATCTGCCATAGCACCAATGGCGGCAGCTTTTTTGTCAAAGAACCAAACGTCAGAGCCCGGGTTGATACTCCAGGTTTCAGGCCCGCTGTGCCCAAATGTTGTTCTGAATGTAATAATATCTCCTATAAGCCCATCTTTAATAAGTTCTTTGGCTTTCCTGTGCGCAGGTGTCAGTCTCTGGTTATGTCCGATAAGAAGTTTTTTCCCTGTTTCCTCTGCTGCTTTGACCATAGCTTCACAGTCCGATATTGTCGTTGCCATAGGTTTTTCACAGAGAACGTGTTTTCCCGCTTTCAGTGCGGCTATTGTTATTTCTGCATGCAAATTATTTGATACACAAATACTCACAGCATCTATATCCTTATTTTCCAAAAGTTCTTGATAAGAACCGTAGGCAATACCTCCATACTTTTTTACCATTTCTTCCGACCTGTTTAGGTTTCTGTCATAAAATCCTACTATTTTACAATTTTTATTGTCAATATATTCGGGTATATGCCTGACCTGTGCAATTTTCCCACACCCTATAATTCCGATATTAAGCATAAATTCCACACCTCCGAATCTTTAAGCTTTTTCCTTCCTTTGTAAAAGAACCGCACCGACAACTATAAATCCTTTAAATGCCTCCCGCAAAAACGGCGGTACCCCAAATAGATTCAAGAGATTGTTCATAACTGCAATGATCAGCATACCGAAAACCGTTCCTAAAATGTCTCCTTTTCCACCGCTCATGCTGGTTCCTCCGACCACGGCCGCAGCTATTGCGTCCATTTCGTTTCCGTTTCCGGCATTGGCAAAATCCATGGAGCCGATTCGTGATACCTGTACAATAGCCGCAATGGAAACCAGAAAACCAGAAAGAGTGTATACAAGAGTCTTAACCCTTTCTACATTAACACCGGAAAGTTTTGCTGCCTTTTCATTGGAACCAACCGCAATAACCTGTCTGCCAAATACAGTCCGTTTGGAGACATAATAAAGTATGTATGCAATTATTCCCCAATAGATTATAGGCATAAGCATGAGATTACCTATTTTGAAATTGGAAATTGTAAGAAACTCCCTTGGCACCGTAGGGTTATAACCTTGCATAAAGTGCTGTGTAAGACTTCTGAAAATCTTCATGGCACCCAATGTGGCAATAAAAGGAGGTATCTTGCCCTTTGTAATCAGTAGCCCTATCGCCGTACCAAGTATATTTCCCAGGAGAAGTACGAGAATTATTGCGATTACAAAAGCAGGCACACCGGTTATTCCCATGTTTATCAAAATCCCTTTCGGCCCGCTGTCGATGAGCATCATAATCACCGCACCTGTAGCCACTAAGGTTGAACCTACAGCCAGATCAATGCCTCCGGAAATTATAACAAAGGTCATTCCGAGAGACATTATCCCTATGCTGGCATTGTTCCTTAGTATATTGATCCAGTTATTCATCCAAGAGCTAAACCAACTGCCGATCGAGTCATAATCAAATCCTAAAACCAACGTCTGTAAAATAACCATAATCAAAAGCGCTATAGCTGTGCTAAATAACGGTTCGTTAGCCCACTTATTTCTGAATGACTCAAAAAAATTCTTCCTTTCCTTTGCATCAGCATTATTCATTTTCTATACCTCCTACTTGACCCAATTTCCCGCCGGTAGCAAGTCGCATTATATCATGTTCATTCATTGTCTGCCCACTTACTTCGCCCTGTATTCTTCCATGATACATTACAATAGCTCTGTCACATATTCTAATGATTTCCTGTGCCTCGCTGGACAATACAACCACTGCAATATTTTCGGCTGCGAGTTTTAGGATTATTTCATATATGTCTTCTTTGGCCCCCACATCGACACCCTGGGTGGGGTTATCCAGAATAAGCAGCTTTGGGTTAGCGGAAAGCCACTTTGCAAGGACGACCTTTTGCTGGTTTCCACCCGATAGGTTATTAATGCTGTCGGTATTTTTCACCATCTTAATTTTTAATGTTTTCACTTGATTTTCAAACAACTTTTCATGAAGAGGCCAGTTAATCACACCTTTTTTCGCATATTTGGGCCATGTTACAATAGAAGCGTTCTCAAGTATATTCATGTCTTTTATAATTCCGTTTTCTTTTCTGTTTCTCGGCAGATATCCTATACCTTCATTAAGTGCCTCTACTGTGCTGCGGATATTAATTTCTTTTCCGTTAAAGTAAATTTTACCGGATGATATCCTATCTGCTCCGAAAATAGATTGAAACAGCTCGCTTCGCCCGTCTCCGAGAAGTCCGGTGAACCCCAGAATTTCCCCGGCCCTAACAGAAAAACTTATATCCCTGAAGATATTGTCATGGGTAAGTTTTTCTACCCGTAAAACTTCATCTCCATGATTTTTATCTCTTAATACACATTTTGTCTCTATCTTATGTCCTACCATAAATCGTGCCAGGTCATCTGTAGTAACTTCATCGACATTACCCTCTGCTACTAAATAACCATCACGGAGAACCATATATCTCTCGCAAATTTTCTTTACCTCATTGAGTTTATGTGATATAAAAATAATACCGACGTTGTGTTCCTTCAATGTTTTCATCATATTAAAAACCCGTTCTATTTCCGGTTCAGTCAATGAGGTAGTAGGTTCATCCATTATAATAACTGATGCATTCATCATCATGGCCCGGCATATCTCAACTATCTGTTTATATGAGACATCAAGATCCCGGACCATTGTTCTGGGGTCCAGATCTATATTCATTCTCTCGAATACTTTTTCTGTTTCCTGAATCATTTTCTTTAAATCAAGTATGCCTCTTTTATTTTTAATTTCCCTGCCAATAAACATATTTTCATAGATCGGTAAGTCATTAATAAGGTTGAGTTCTTGATGAATGAATGCTATTCCGGCTTCCATTGATTCTGCCGGGGTATTGAACTCTACTTTCTTTCCATCCAAATAAATGGCGCCTGAATCCATTTTCAGAACCCCACCCAATATGTTCATTAGAGTCGATTTTCCTGCTCCGTTTTCACCAATAAGTGCACATATCTCTCCATTATTTAATGTGAATGAGACACCTTTCAGAACTTCGTTACTCCCAAATGATTTTCGAATATCTTTCATCTCAATTGACATAAAATCGCCTCTATTCCTTTCTTCTTATACAAAGGCTTTTTATTGAATCTTACTAATACTTACAACTGTATATTTAAGAGAGGTTACAGCGAAGCTATAACCTCTCTTAAACTTAGGATTTTGCTCTGCTTTCGGTAAAGATTAATACGGTGAATTCGCGTCAAGATAATCTTTGTAATTGGTTCTGTCTACTATAGTTGTCGGTATAACTATAACCTTCTCTACCTCTTCACCTTTCAGAAGTTTAACTGCCACATCTATGGCATCCTTTACCATTGCGGGACTATACAATGCTGACTCTAACCATATGTCTTCATTTTCAGGCATCATCTTGAAGTATTCCTGCATTCCACCACCACCGGTTATCACCTTAATATCGGTTCTTCCGGCTTCCCTGATGGCCTGCAGTACACCTATGGAAGTTTCATCATCCATTGAAAATACGGCATCAATATGCGGATTGCTTGTCAGAATATCTGCGAAGTCCTTTAACCCATCTTCACGAGTAAACTTTGTAGCATAGGTAAGCAATTTCAAGTCCGGCGCGATTTTGGCAACCGTATCAAGGAACCCTTTTTTCCTCAACTCAGAAACAGAACCGGATGAGGGAACTTCCAATATAACAACAGTTCCTTCTTTGCCTATTTTATCCACAATATATTTTGCCCCTTCAACACCCATGCCATAGTTGTCCCCAGAAACCCTGTAAACTCCGTCCACCGCAATTTCGATATCGAAGTTTACAACCTTGATACCGGCATCCAGTGCCTTCTGTATTGGCACCTCCATTCCTTCCCATTGCGGAAATGCAACTATTGCATCTGCTCCCCATGTTATTAGGTCATCCAATTGAGAAGTCATTTCTTCTGCATTGCTACTTGTCTGAATCTGGTACTCAATCTGGTCTGACAGCTCTTTTGCACGGGCCTCTGCATAATAAGCAACAGCAGCAACCCATCCGTGAGTAACCGCGGGTGCCAAAATACCAACCTTGTACTTTTTGTTCGCCGGCTGTTGTGTGGTACCGGCTTGATTAGTATCTGAAGCAGTACCTGACTGTTTGGTAGTTGTGCTCGTCCCACATCCCGCAAGAACTACCGATAACACTAAAACCAGTGTTAAGATTAAACCAACTGCTTTTTTCATAAAACAACCCCCTCAAATTATATTTGGTTTATTGTTATCTGCGAAACGTTTTCTCGCAGCTAACATCAAATTAAAAAGATACTGCTGCTGATGATTCCCTGATAATAAACTTATGGGGAAGCACTGTTGCTCCAATAGTCTTGTCACCGTTGTTCATACATTTATACAGAATTCTGAACGATTCTCTTCCCAATTCATAACAAGGTTGGGCAACTGTTGTAATATATGGATGAAACATCGTTGTGTCATCCACATCATCAAAGCCAATGACACTTAGTTCTTCCGGTACACGAATGCCCAACTCTTTGGCTGCTGTAATTGCACCGAGTGCAATAGTGTCTGATATACAAAATATGGCTGTAGGCCGACTTTTTTGTTTAAGAAGCTTAAAGGCTGCCTCCTTTCCGCTCTTGAAAGAGTAATTAGAGTCGGCAAATGCAATATAGTCTTCACATACCTTAATACCATGATGCTCAAGTGATTCCTTGTAAGCTTTGAGTCTGAGCGCAGTGGAAATATAATTGTTGGAACTGCTTATTGTGGCTATTCTTTTATGCCCTAAGCTTAAAATGTAATCCATTACATCCAGGGCAGCTTTATAATTATCAATAGAAACCCTCGGTACATCCAATCCCAATGGATACTCAGAACATAGAACAACTGGATAATTATCGGCGTATTCTTTTATCCAAATGGAGTCTATATTGCTTGCAAGAAGTATTGCGCCATCTGCTCTTCTTTTTTTAAGCATATCCATGCCTGTTTTTTCTCTGGCTTCATCGCCTCCGGTATTGTATATCAGTGCACTATACCCACATTCTTGTGCACTATCTCCAATGCCTGTGAGAATATTGGAATAATAAGGATTTGTAATGTTGGGTGTAACTATAAGGATAACTCTCGTCTCGTTTCGTCTCAAATTTCTTGCTGACATGTTGGGCTCAAAAGAAAGTTTCTCTATGGCTTTATATACTCTCTCGCGTGTTTCTGCTCTTACAGAATTATGATGATTCAGTACCCTTGACACTGTTGCCACGGAAACATTGGCTTCTCTTGCAACATCTGCTATTGTAGCCATATAAATCCTCCAAGGTGTGAGATTATCACATATATTATGAGAACCTTATGGTAATTCCGAATGTAATCCATTACATTTTTATGTAAAACTAACTTACGACATCATCATTTTTAGTATAGCTATAAATAATCCCTTTGTCAATATTCATTTGATATGACTTTCTTATATATTTTTAAACATTTGAAATGGATTGCCGGTTTTAGCTTCTATTCACTATTTTCTCCATAATATCTACACCGGTTATGATCTGGTCACGGCTGACCCTGTCTGATGGAATTCCCTTTTCAATACATGAGACAAAATGGGAAAGTTCTCGATAAAACATTCCTGTAGCCGGCAAATTAATACCTGTGGATACTGATACCTCTTCTTCCGGTTGATAATAAAACGGTTCTTCATCCGGCCGGTATAATACTACTTTTCCGCCGTCATTCTCAATTAATCCTTTTTCAAAGTAAACACGCCATCTTGCTCTGAATGGGTAATTGGCATTGAACCAGGCAGCTTCCGCAGTGACATTCATGTTTTCAAAAACATAATTGAACCTGTATTGCTCCTTATAATCAATCCCGGCTCTGCCGCAGTTCGTGAAGGTGAAGCTTTTTGGTTTTCCAAAAAGGCTTATAATCAAATCCAGGTCATGTACATGCAGGTCAAAAGGTAAAACACCACTTTTATCCTTGTCAAAAAGCCAGCCATCTTTTACCCACTGAGGACGACCTGTAATTCTCTCAAAATACCCATCTAACGGTTTACCGTATTTCCCGCTCTTTACAGCCTCATAGAGAATCTCTGATTCCTTCGCAAACCTGACAACCTGAGCTACAAAAAGAAACAGGTTTTTCTCGTCAGCCAGGTCAAACATTTCCTCGGCATCTTTCTTGTGAAGAGCTATGGGTTTTTCCACAATGACATGTTTTCCATGGTTCAAACTTTCAATAACATGTTCTTTGTGCAGATACGTCGGTGTGCATATATCTATAACATCTATATCCTCATTTTTTACCATGGATGCTATGTCATTATATGGAGTTAAGTTAAGTACTCTTGCTTTCTCTTTACTTTGCTCGGAGTGACACACGGCAGCAATTACCTTGCACCCGTCAATGTGTAGATAGTTATTATAATGAACGGTACCTATGCCGCCAATTCCGACAATTCCAATTTTAACCATTTTCACTCTTCTCCTTTTATGTCTTATTTCACAGTAATAGTGTTTATAGTTAAACATCAAGTCCAAGATATTTGAGGTATTCATAAGAATCCTTAACTGCCTGGTTCACTTCCTCAAGGTCCTTTGCGCCTTCTTTGGTAAATTCTATCTCTATACTTAATGGACAGTTATTATTGGCTTTTTCCAGTTTATCCACAACCATTTTGAAATCGATTTGTCCTTTTCCTATAGCCGGAAAATTCCATTCATTATATGCACCAGTTTTATCTTTCAGATGTATATATCCGATCCTGTCTATACATGACTCTAAATCTTCTTCCAGATTCACGTTACCATAAAATATAACATTGGCGGTATCATAATTAATTACGACTCTGGGAGAATCCACTAACTCGACTATAGTTTTCAACTGTTTTCCTGTTGCATGCTTTCCATGAGTTTCGAGACAAAGTACCATATTATATTCTTCAAGATACGGTAAAACTTCTTTGATATGTTCAGTTACCTCATAATCAGAAGCTTGTGCATTATCTTTAAGATGTGCTTCTCCTACAGAAGAAATTATGTAGCTGCTATTAAAAAAAGCTGCCAGCTTGATATTCAGTATAAAATCCTTTAAACGATTTCTGTCCATTAAATTACAGTGACCACTCATGGCAAACGGAACGAGACCGGCTGACTTGAGTTCATCCTTAACTTTACAAAGCTCCTGAAAGCTCATCGTAGGAAATACGTGCTCTGTCCAGCCTTTTGTAGCTGTCAATTCTATATACTTAAATCCGACCTCTGTAATCCCTTTGATGGCATCTTCTATAGAATATCCGTGATAGGTATTTGAGTTGACTGCAATGATTCTATTCATCTCATCCTTCCTTTCTTTATAATATATTCCATATGTGATTTTATCATAAAAACCACAATTTTAAAATAGAACATCATTGCAGCGTTTGTGTCAGTTTGTGTCAAGTATTTGTTGGTAACTTTCTATTTACATAATCATCCATTTTTACATATTCATGTTTATACAAATTTTGCCTACAAAAATTATACACTAACAATGGTATTTATGTGTTGCAGGTATGATAGATATTGGGTACTGCCGTATGCTATATCCCTGGTATCCTTTAGCTCTCATATCAGGCTAATATGCCCTTAAATACTGCAGTTGCAGCAGGTGTGATACCCTTTATACCCGGAGACCTTGCTAAGATTCTTCTTGCTACTTTTATAGGCCCTCAAATTCGA
The DNA here is from genome assembly GCF_008274215.1 of Calorimonas adulescens. NCBI lineage: Bacteria > Bacillati > Bacillota > Clostridia > Thermoanaerobacterales > Thermoanaerobacteraceae > Calorimonas > Calorimonas adulescens. The sequence goes on from NZ_VTPS01000029.1 coordinate 10,493, forward strand.
AAGTAACTGATTAAAGCTAATTTATTCTAAAATAAAAATAAATCTACCGTACCAACCACCCATAATCCTGTTTGCAATCCACAATATAATCAACATACACTGTTTGATCCTTAATTTGATATAGAACCAGATAATAATTTTCGACAAACATCTTATGATATTTATTTAGTGGGATAAATTCTGCAGTAAGAAATGGGAATCGTTCAGGCATTATAGAAAGAGAATGTTTTCGAGATAGCTGTCCAATTCATCTGGTGTAACTCCGGTACGGCCGGCCAGGCGATCTTCCTCAACAGCCAGCAGTTCTTCTCTAAGCTTCAGCATTTTCTCTCGGCGGGCAAAAGCCTCTATATCCATTACCACGAGATCACCCTCACTGTTCTTGGTGAGAAAAATAGGCTCTCCGGTAGACTTGCACAAGGCAGCAATTTCATTATAGTTTTGCCGGATACTTGCGGATGGTTTAATCAGCATTGTATCAACTCCTTGTAGTAACATTCTAACCATATTATACTTCTTTCATGCTATGATATCAATTAATAATTATGTTATCTTTCATATCTCTGCGGGTACTGCAAGCTCAATTTAATTTTAAATAGTCATTATAATGCTTCCTGTGCTTTGGTGGCCGTTAATTGTTTCAGCAACAATTATAATATCATCAAACTAAGTATCAAAATATTTATTAACCGGCCTGCGTAAATTACAATAGCGAAAGTAATAACTTGATAACTTAAAAATGAGCCACAGAAACCGTCCCCAATGGCTCTCTTTGACTCTCTTTTATGTTACTTTCCCTCTATCAATACTACACACTCTATATGTGAAGTGTGGGGAAACATGTCGACATTAATGATTCTTTTAATCGAGTAATCATTATTCCAGATTTTCAAATCTTCCATGAGTGAGAGAGGGTTACAGGATACATATACAATCACATCAGGGGCCAGGCCTATGATATCTCTTGCAGTCTTTGCGCCTATGCCTGGCCTGGGTGGATCTACAATAACAATGTCGGGTCGCATACCAATGCTACTTAAAGCCTCAGAGGTGTCACCAACAAAGAATTGGCAGTTGTCTATATTATTTAGTCTAGCATTTTCTCTTGCGGCCTGTACTGCCTCATCAACTAACTCAATCCCCAATACCTCTTTCGCATCCCTTGCAAGGGTTATTCCTATGGTGCCTGTGCCGCAGTACAGGTCTAAAATCTTCTTGCCTTTTATGTCACCCGCATATTCCCTGACCTTGCCATACAAAATTTCTGCTCCTTTTGTGTTGGTCTGGAAGAATGAGAATGGAGATATCTTGAACATGAAGTCGAAAATTTTTTCATATATATAGTCTCTGCCAAAAAGAGTTTCAATTTTTTCTGGTTTGATTGCATCGGATGGGCTATCATCTACTGTATGCAGTATGCCTGTCAGCGTACCTCTAAGTCTCAATCTTTTTATTTCCTCAACGTATCCGGTAAGATCAAATTCCACTTGTGACGTGGTTACAAGATTTATAAGTATTTCTCCCGTGTTCTTTCCTTTCCTCACTATAAGAAAGCGTTGATATCCATTGTGGGTTTTTCTATTGTAATGTGGCAGTCTGCTTTTCCTGAAGTATTCCTGGGTGCTTTTAACTATCGCATTAAAGTCATCGTCTACAATCTTACAACATTCTGTGCTCAATATATCCATAAACCTTCCTTTTCTGTGCAAACCCAGGGTAAGCTCTCCTCCTTTTTTATAGTCCCCGAAGGAGAACTCCATCTTATTCTTGTAGCCGTAAGCCTCAGGGCTGGGCTTTATCCCCTCATATACGTCCACAGAAAAACCATTCTTCATTAAAAGATTTTTCATATATTCTTCTTTGACCTTTAATTGTTCGATATAAGGTATATCCTGATATGCACAGCCTCCGCACTCAACAAAATGTGGGCATAGCGGCTGTATTTTTTCTATGTTATCAAACCTCAATACTGTTCTACTCAATGCTTTCCCTCCAGTTGCTTTACATCTTTTATGGCCAGGCCCTTTGCTGTGACATCCACATTTGCCACATTGAGAGCCGTCATATTTTCTACCATTTTTCTCACAGCAGCCTGCACCCTTGTAAGGACTGCCACTATATTTGCTCCATAGTTTACAATAATCTCCAAACTCAATTTAAGACCGTCAGGGGTATTGTTTACAAGCACCTTTGATACCCTGGCCACCCCGTCAACGCTTTCCGCCTCATGGGCAACAATCGAAATGATTGCACTCTCTGATATGGTATATTTTCCCATGTAACTGTAGGTAGGTCTCACCACGGCTTTTTCCACAAACCTGTTCCTATTTTTGCTGTCTGTAAAAAACATCTTTACTGCATCTATGAAATAGCCAGAGAACTGTTTTTTTACCTCAAACGTTGGTACTGGTATCACATGTATCCCTTCTGCCTGGCGCGTGTGTTTGGCTGCCTCTATCTCTTCAGGCGTAGCCACATCCTCAATTCTTATAACCTCGTCAACTGGAGGCAGGTTCAGGGCGCTTATAATAGATTCAATCATCCTTTCTGATGTACCCAGTATCAGTACGCTCCTGGGTTGTATCTCATTAATCTTAGCTCTTACCTCTTCTGCATGGGATTTATCCATAAAGATTGCCCGTCTTATAGCAGCAATCTTGCTCTTCTCTCTTTTGGCTGAAATTCCAGCAACTATCCTGTTATTTCTTATAAGAAGGCCATCATCTATTATACACTCTATTTTTTTCATGCCTGCTATCTGCTGTGCTCTATGGCTTTTACCTGTTCCGCTTTCTCCTACCAGCGCATATACCTTCATTATATTCTCCTCCAGAATCGCAATTATATTTGTGTGAGAACTTTTATGAAGGATGATGGTGAGCATCAAATGCATCATTAAAGTAAGTCTATGATACTCTAAAAGAGATGCCACTATCATCCGAAAGTGGTCTTTCTATCCCAGAGTCTTAATTATATTTATTTTATCAGATAAACTCCAATAAAAAAAGCCCTGGAAATCATTCGATCGCGTCAAGTATTTTTAGGTTATTAAAGACCTCACCATAATGAATTATCATAGGAAAACGTTATGTATGTTTAATCCAACATTAACAAAATTTA
>NZ_VTPS01000030.1 GCF_008274215.1 Calorimonas adulescens
ATGACTTTAAAAATAAAATATTAAAAATAGATGATGAAGCTAAACTTGATGAAATTTTAGTTGCAGTTATTAAAAGTAATTCAATAGATGAGGTATATAAAATGGTATGAGGCTTATTTCGTCGCCTTATACCATTTTATTTTTGCACAAATAATTTTCTGTGGGTAAAAAAGGGCCGAAAACTGTACCATTTTCTTGCATACTCAATTCTTGCATATACTACTTATGGTATGCCACAAGAACTGTCCCCGCTGGCCCTTCTCACTGTTTAATAGGCTTATTACACTAAAATCATTATTTATTATTTATTTCCCTTTCCTTTTTTTGCTGTATTAATTTAAAAACATTAATCATTGGTAGTTTTACTGGAGGAGTTATTCCGGAAAGAGCAGTAACACTTAAAATATAAGCTCTCGATAGCTGCGAAAGCGCTGTTAATCCATTTAACTCTAACATATTAATAAACTCCTCCTTTTTTAGTTTTTGAATATTACCGATAAATGCTCCCTCCATAGTTAAATCAATTTTTAAAAACACTGTTTTTTTAAATTTTGCTTTTATTATAGTTATGAATTCAAGATATCCTGTATACCTATCTTCCAGTTCTTTAATTTCTTTTATTTCGTAATCAAAATCATAAGTAACATTTATCTTTTCCTTATCTATTCTTATATCTCTCGTCTCAATTTTAAAATTGGACACCCTATTCCCAATAAACTGAAAGTCTGCTAATACTTGATTTGAATTAATCATGCACCCACCGCCAATTCTTTTTCTAATATTCTATCTGTTTCATCATTTTGGCTTTCTTCAAAATTAACTGTATCCCAAATTTGTGGTTTGTCATCCTCTTCTCCAAATATTATCTTAAAATTCCAACCTAATTTCTTTGAGATTTTCCACAGCTGTTCAACTGTAGGATTATATTGACCACTTTCAAGTTTTGATACCATAGACTGTTTAATTCCCAATTTTTCAGCAAGCTGTTTTTGTGTCCAATTGTTTTTAACTCTAAATTCAAATATTTTCATAGAAATATCATATAATATATCGTCTAATTCAAATTTTGCCTTTGTCGATTCATCAGCTAATTCATCAATAAGCTTCCATGCATCTCCCAATTCCAATTTATTGCCCATACTAACTCTCCTCCTTATAATTAAATTATATATAATTAAACTAGTCCAAAAGCTCTCTTATTTCATCTAATCTTTCTTGTGCTATATTTATAGCTTCTTTATAACTGCTCTTACTACTAGTCTTTGAATTCTTTTCTTCAAATGTACATAGCAATAATGCAATATTCTGATTATTATATCCAACAAACTTAAAAATTATTCTTATGTTTTTTAACCCCTTAAATTTCATTGAATACAATCCGTCAGTTCTCTTTAAAATTTCAAACCAATCTCTTTTTTTATAACATTCACTTTGATGCTCCTCTAAAAATTTAAGTCTTTGCCTGTACATACTAATAAATTTTTCCTTATATCCGCTATATTCCAAAATATTTTTTAATTCTTCTTCAAATTTAGGATGTGTATAAATTTTGACACTATAATATTGTTCTGGATATATTATATTGTGCAACACTTTCATTTCGTGTCTCCTTACTTATATTATATTACTTATAGGTAATAAAGACAACTATTCTTAATAAAAATATTACTTATAAGTTATTTTGGCTACCTTTATATCTTTGATATACTGATGAAAAAATTTACCATGTGAAGATGCATTCAATAAGCCTTCATAGATGATTTGTGGAACATTATAGTACTGATAAATACCACCATTATTAAATTCAATCTCCAGTGTCTGAGTGGTCTGGTCATAACCTATCGAACGTAAATTACTTGATTGTACATTTTGTCTTTCCATTCTGCATAATCTTCTTTTCTAATATTTTAATAATTTACTCTTTTATATTTCGACAAGATTATTAAAAATCCTCTTTAAAATTATCTAATTTTTAAATTTAAAATTTCAAAGATTATATCAAAAAATTATAGATACAAAAATGAATTGTATGTGAAATTGCCTGCTGCATCATGGCAGAAATACTGGAAGAGCTGTATAAAATGCTTATGTTAAATGAACATCCAAAAATAGATACCATAGGCCATGTATCCATAAATTTAACTGAAAAATCATAGAGACTGCCTTAGAAGAATCTTACCACAATACAGCGTCTGCCATAGAAAAAAATAACCAATGAAAGATTAAGTCACACAGCCATCTGGAATATAATCCAAGAGTGCGACCTATTTCTTAACATACAGGAAGATGATAGACCAAAAAACAGGCAAAAGCAAAAAAATAGATAAGACTGTCTTTACTGACAAATCAGTGCTATGATAAATATAACAGGTTATCTTTATAGTAAGTATGGTGAATACCGTAAAATAGATGAGGAGGTGACCATTATGATCAAAACTCTATATGACCCGGCAATAAAAGAAGAGGGTATTAAAGAAGGTATAAGAAAAGGTATTAAGAAAGGCCGTATTGAAGGCAGAAAAGAAGGCAGAATAAGGAAAGCACAAGAAAATGTACTCAATGTTATTAAAGCTAAGTTTAATGCACTCCCTGATGACCTTAAAGACAAAATATCAAAAATAAATGATGAAGATAAACTGGATGAAGTCTTAATTGAAGTTGTTAAAAGTAGTTCTATCGATGAAGTATATAAAATGATTTAGGCCCTTTATAGAGCCATTTTATTTTATTATGAAATTCTGTTCTTTATAGGCTTTTCTTTACGGATTCAAGCTATATTTTTCACACCAGATGGAGTTATCTTTTAACATAGTGCTACCAATCTCCAACCTTGTTTTATCTCCATAATATACTGCTCCTGGTGCATAAGCTATGATGTTTCTAATATTACTTCCAATTTTTTTTGCTTCTTTTGTATCTCTATATACCAATGGTTCTATTCTCCCTTTAATCTCCATCGTATTACTTTCTGATACATGTACATGAGCTAATAATCTGCTTTGGCTTTTTATTTCTATAATTGGTCTTTCGCCATCCATTTCTACTTCCAATGACTGAAATATTTGCGAGTTATCTTCGCTTTTACCATGAAGTTTTATACGGCCAAATCCACTTTTTCTTTCTCCACCCACCTGGATATCCCTTATATAATCCCAATTAAATGTATAACCGTCTTTTAAGAATAGATATCCAACGAGATAAGTCTTTTCACCATCTCTTGTATACGGCGAAATAAATTCTGTTTCAAAGAGATTCGATTCATCAGCTGAGTTTGAACCAATATTAATAGCTGTTGACATATAGGAATTCATAAATTTATATTCCATAAGATTGTTATTCTGTCTATCATAGTCTTCAATCCATAAATTATAATTACAAACTTTTATAGAGTATAAATCAGATTCTCCATTATCCTCCACCGCAGGATAAAAATACGATAAGGCTGTGTTATTTAGTAGCTCATCTCCGGTTTTCTCATAATCTGCAGTACCTCTTGCTGCAGTTATTCTACTTGTAAATGCGCTCCAAATCAATCTGCCAGGAACATATCCCCTTGATTTCTGCAAATTTGCAATTCTTCCATATCCGATATGCAGAGGCGAAATTATCTCAAACACAACCAGATATTGTTTCCAACCCATCCTTACCTTCACCTCGTTTTTATTTACTCGTTATTTTGGATCCCTTCTGTCAAAGTTCTATCGCTTTTACTTTTATCTCTATTTAAAGCTTTAATTGAATACCTAGTATATATCAACGCCTTTTCCATTATATCTTTCACAAACTGCATCTCGTCAAGATTATTAAGAATATTCTTTTCATTAGAAAATGCAATAGATATACACTTCATAACCTTGTCACTTTTAGACTCTTCGCCATTTGTACTGATAAGAGTTTGCAAAGGACTCAGATCACTTTGCAAATATTTATCCAACTCACACATAAGCTTAACCAATTCTGTAGCTACAATTTCTGCATATTCTTTCTCATTTTTTTTACGTGAACAAAGATACAAAAAACAAGCATAGATTCCCTGACTCTGAAGTGTCCCAAGGGATTTTGTAACTATATTCTCCGCATTCTTCAAGTTATCCGCAATTTTATCATTACTTACAATATTGAAAGCAGCTTTCGCAACATAACAGTCAACATTATTAATAACCTTAGACATTTGCATCATCCTCTCCACCAACTACACCAACCTTTTTTATTCTGCCAAATCCCCTAGTACCCATACCACCAACTCCCAGTATTTCCATCATATCTATACCCTTTTCAACTACATCTATTGGCCACTTTATCTCATCAGATTTTATTACATCACTAAATTTACCTCTATAATCATTCTGAATGACATCCATCATAAGATATGCAGATCTTGGAATTGCCTCATAAGTAAATAAGGCTTTACCTTCTGCCGTCCCCGTTCGCGGATTTATTGAAACTGAAGTCCTCACTTCTAAATTTGAGTTTACAACAACAGAAAATGTTTTGTCACTTACTAAATAAATCCTGCCTAATATGTCACCTGCAAATTTTTTCATAATATCGTTTATGTGATCATAATTTTCCTCTCTAAGATTAAGAAGCAACCAGCCTACGTTTAGATATTTTTTCTTATCATCGGCTTTATTAGCTTCATAACTACATAACTTCATTATTTCATCGTCATTTATAGTTAATTTAGTATCAGTATGACATTTATCAGTTTTCTCAAGAGAAACTGCTCTCTCTAATAGATAAGGTGTAGTGATCCATATAGGTCCTATCATAGAATAAACAGGAAAGAATAAAATCTCTGCATCAAAAATACTCACTACTCCGCTGTACCCACCAGTTTCTTTATCATTGGCATATCCAAATGTATAGCAGATAGGACATGAATCTTCTTTACAATATGCACTGCCAGCAGTATCTGCTCCAGAACAATTTGGCCTATCATATGCTATAGCTGCATATGCCCTTATAGCACCGGACATACTTGTTCCTGGTATTTTAGGAATATTTGTTCCCGGCTCTCTAACAATAGAAAGATCCACTCCTCCCAATCTATAATCACCCGTCCCAACATGTATGGGATCCAAAGACATCAAAATATATTTTCTTTGAACAATGTTAGGCATTTTACAATTACTCCTTCCTCTTCAATATTTTTATAAATATTTCAAACGCAGCATCAAAGATTCCATTTTTAAAACAGTTAACCAGTTTAGCTATATCTTCGTTTGTCAGGTCTTCCAAACCGTCCGTATTTAATATGGCACTCCTGATATAGAAAGTAATAACATCACTGCTATTTTCTTCTCCATCCTTAAGTTTGCCTCTCCACATAGATAATGTTTCATTTAATTGGTATATCTGGGATTTGGATAAGCTTTTAAATATCTTCCAAATATAATCCATTTCATCTATATTATCAATAAGTTGCGGTTTCAAATCATTATTTATCCTTTTACCATTTTTGTAAATAACCTCAAACCTTCTATTACCTGTGCTGAGCCATTCATAATCATAAAATGAAGGATTAATTTTTACATAATCACCTCTCCCAAGTTCTTCTGGATGCACAAAATAATGAACTTCATCAGAAACAGAATCGTTATATATATAAATCTTATTGAAATTAGGCGATATCTTATTTTCATCAATCTCTATAAAAGTATAGTATTTGTTGTTAGGATTTGCCTCGCACACATTAATCTTATAACATTTTTCCAACTGTATAATTTTATCAAACTGTGTAGAGTTTCCACTCTGTACTTGCATATCTCTATCAATAATTTGAATCACAGGAAGAGATAATCTTGTGTCACTTTTTCCCATAGCTCTTATTGATGCATCAATGGCCGTTCTTATGGGTGTATTTTTTTGGAAGTATATAATATTTATATGAAATGGAAGTCTGTTTTTCACAAGGCCCATTTCACTTATATATTTTTCATATATCGCTTTCGCAAAAGCATAGGCATTCTCAGCAGGAATAACAGCCATAAAATTCTGTGGTTCTGCAATAACAGGTATAGCAGGTGTATATTCTGTTTCATCTATAGCAACGGTTGCCTTATTTATTTGGGCTATATTTGTACTCTTACGCCCATATTCTGCAGAAAGATTTACATCCAAAGGTTCCTTTATATTCATCACATATTCTTTTAGATATTCCAGCGGGTCATCTTGTTTGTCTATCTTATTAGGGTCAATTAATGATGCTATATAATATGGATTATCTATCATTATCAATCTGCATTTTTCTTTATCATATACAACATGTATCTTTACCTTTTGGGTTAATGGTATTTCATACGCCACTCCGTCTACAAGTTTACCATCTTGATTTGTTATATTGCATATACAAAGCCTACCTCTTCTTTTCTGCATATCGCCTCTTATTAATACGTCATTATAAAACTCTTTTGTTGTTTCCCATATTCTCCTATACCGTGCAAAAGAAGTTGACCTTGTCAGTATGTTGTCACATATATCTTCCTCTTTATTCATTTCATCCACAACAAAGAAATCAAAACCCTTTTCAGAACCATATAATGTATAAAGGAATAATTCTTTTACTTTATTTGCAGCATCTTCCTTATCTGCTATCATTTCAGTTTTGCTCTGGATTTTAAAATTTACCCCATAAGCCTTTATAAACCCCATGTCTTGAGGTAACTCATCCTTTAATTTGATTAAATATCCTGCATTGCCGACTCTGTTGATATCCATAATGTTATATTTTTGGCCTTCATAATTGAATTTACCACTTGTAATTTTATCATTTTTATTATTGATTATTATTAATGGAATTTGTTCATCTATATAAATTGCAGTATCGACTTCTTTTGCTCTATACATCAATTTATAAAAACCCGTCTTCGGTATTGCAGTTTTATCAACAAATGAAATTCGAAAACACTTTTTATTTTTCATGTATTCTTTACTATCTGCAAGATAAATCAGGCCATTCCTTATATATTCATCAAGATCAAAACTGCTTGAAACTACTGCAGCTCTGCCATTTCTGTCACCAACCTCATCTATCCATACTGTTCCATCAAGATTCTTAAGCCATTTTTTACTGCGACTGTTTTCCCCTCTTGTCCTGTTATAGCAATCATCACATATATTTGCCTTATTCTTATTTTTTAAAGGCCGTACCCCACAAACTGGACAAATTTCATATCCACTGTTTTTTGAATCCTTTCCCCACTTTTCATCAAAGAAACTACGATTATAGTTTATCTCTTGGGTAGCAGCTATAATATCCAGTACTACTCTGCCTATATACCTAGGATCTTTAGTCTTTTTTTGGCTTACAAAGACATCTTCATAATTTTTATTAATATTCCTACCCTCAAAACTCAGATGGGGATTTAACTTTTCATCTATCATATTTTTTATACAATCAGATGTCGGTATTATGTATATCGCCCCATTTTCATCTCTGTATATTTCATTTCCAACTGCCAATTTATACTCTATCACTTCTTTATAATAATCTAATTTGTCGGTAAATTCGTCCTTTAGTGCAAGTATCGTCGGAATATCTGATATATTGCTGATAATCTCTGACCAGTTTAACCTTAAAGATAATACACTCACCTTTACATTTTCATCAAATATCTTATCTATATTATTATCAACAATACAATTCCACATAATAGCCTTAAACATGGAGGCTGCTACACATGCTGTATCCCAAACCGTAACATCATTTATAGGTTTTCGAGTATCTGCTGGAACAAGAGAAAAGAGCAACTTCAATTTATTCTTGACATCCCTATATTCTTTGATAAAATCATCCTCTGGCTCAAAATTACATCCCTTAATTACACATTCAGCACATTTACGTATTGGTTCAACCACATCAACCAACGAGCTGATAGAGCCGCATCTGGTATATTCTCTTATCTTGCAATCTTTGCATTTTTTCTCTATTTGAAAGCTGCTTAGCGCATTTATGATACTTTTTATACTTTTTTCATAGCCAAACGGGGTGGCTATACTTATAGGGCCATCTTTCTCAGCCTTTAAGCTGCTCGACTCATCATCTCCACGTTTATCCATCCCTGATGCATATCCATGAGTAGAGTTTAATAAATGCAAAATATATGGATAACGATCATCAAATATCTTATATGCATAAGACTCTTTTATTTTCTCTTCTTTTTCAGCATAAAGGCCCTTTTCCCCTTGTCCAAGATATTCAATAAAATCTCCAAGCCGATATGTTATACCATTGTCAAATGGAGATGGTAGTTCAATAAATTTCCTCTTCAATATCTCCTTTGTCTCATGATCCAAAACATCAAAATCTCTTTTTAGCTTGTCTGGCTCATTTTCATCTATCATTTTTTTTGCTTTTTTATATGTCTGGCAATCGTTTAAATCTGCCACTGCAAAAATCCTATTCTTAATGTCCTCATAGGCTATCCCAATAATATGTTCATATTCAAAATCACTACAATTATTATCGTGGAGTTGATAATAATAAAATTGTTGACTCACCTTTCCGAGCTCATGCAGTAGCACACCTAGTTCACACAATAAGACCTTATATCTTACGTTTTCTATATTTTCGCGGTTGTCGCTCATTGTACCACCTCGTTTTTAGGGTTTAGATTTAATTGCCATTTTACAGCTTTTTCTGTTTCTAAGCTTATTATATTTATCTTCCCATAACCTGATTTCCTTTTAGATCCAATTCCCAACTTTTTGAGGTAGTCTAAAAAGACGTTTATCATTTTAAACATCTGGTCAGATTCGTAAATTTTTTCCTCTTCTGTCAACTTTGATGAGATATTATATGGAAAATATAAAAGAGAAAATTTCCCAGTAGAACCTTCTCTCACTGCTTCAAATATTATAGGTACACTCCCTGATCCATCTCTTCTATTTCTTATATGCGGATTTAATACCTCATATTTTATTAAGTTACCCTTTCCTTCATCAAAAAATGTTGGTGTAATGACCAATCTACCGCGCAATAATGCTAAGTTTTCCGTATCCTCTGTGTCAAAATACTCTTTTATCCTATCTTTAAAACCCTTTTCTAAAATCTTGTCATTTTTAGCAAGGCCGTATGGAACACTCAATATATTACTTTCTCCATGATAGTTTCCAAATAAAAGTAAGATAAGCATAAGATAATTAATCTTTTCATCCTGCGATATCGATGAATACGAAAATTTTTCATTTAAATAGTAATAAGCAGCATTTCTCAAATAGCCTTTCATACTACTAGGACTTATGTATGGAAGTTTAAAAACCACATCCTTTTTTATTGGATTATCATTTACATAGAATACAGTATCATCTTTAGAAATATATGGACTAAGTAGTTGAAAGGATATATCCATTTTAAACCACGGAAGATTCACATCTTGTAATGCCGCAGTATTTATTTCGTTAAATGCAAACTTTTTTATCAGTTGATTATCTATAGAATTCAATGTTTTAAGAACGTAATCATTGTAATCATCATTATCTATGTTGGCTTCTTCGAATAAAGATTTCTCATTTAGCAACCTCATAAATTGGGCTCGCATAAGCTTAGACTCTTGAACCTGATTCTTATTTAGGCCATTATACAACCTTGACATAAAATATGATATAAAATCATACATCACAAACTCCTCCAACTTCTCAATAAATTATTCTAACAGCTTTTGTAAAAAACTATCAAAATCGCTACGTGGTTCAACTATCACAGTATCAACTGCTAAATTAAGCTCATCAAAATACTTATTCACATCATCACAAAGCTCTCCTATTAACTCTTGCCTTTTATATCCTTTTACTCCATCAATGTTACATGGTAGCCAGCCCCAAATTCTCAATTCCCATTTGTCATTATTATCAATCCTGTATGCATGGGAAATATTTATCTTGCTCTTTATCCTGGTTTTCCCATTATCTTTCACAACCCCAAAAATATTCTCGTCCAATTTAGGGACTAATCGAAATGCCTCATACCTCAGATAATTTTTTATAAGCGGTGCTATAGGAAAGAAACCATTCTCAAAACATTCTTTTAAATCATTTTTATTTACTTTATTATCATCTCTAATTACTTTATTATTGCATTGTTTTTTAATAAGATTGACTAACATATCAAATCTTGCATGGAATCTGACTCTAATAAAAAACATGTCCAGCAGGTTTGGCACTTGTGATTTATTAGAATAATCGATTTTTCTGTTGTCGCTAAAAAATTTTTCTATTATTGCTCTACCAAAGTTGTTATTATTTTCGACTTCGCAAACTGCTCCATTGCCATTTGAGGTATTCCCACCAAAAGAAGCAAATTTTGAAATAATTTTTACTGGAATTATAATGTAGGGTAAGATGGGGGTCTCCTCTTCTAAATAACTAATGGTTATATTAAATTCTCCTATATATCCTCCCTTAAGCGGCCACCCACCACTTCTATTTTTATGTTCTCTCCCACTTGGAATTAATTTATTATAAAAATTTAACATTTTGCCATTTTCGGTAGATATATCCATATAAAATCTCTTTGCCCATTCTGTCGTCCCATAAACATAGCAAATATTGCACAGTCCTAACTCACCTAATGTTTTGTTCGTCAATTCAACGTCATCAATCAATTCCAACCTATCTATATCATCATCGGTAATTTTACACGGCTCACTTTTCAGCTCGGGATTATAGATTCGCTCTATTGCTTCAGCCCAGTATCTGAGCCACCCCAAGATATTTGATGGGTTTATTTTATCCATCCCCTTTTGCTTTTTATAGCCACCAGTCCACAAGGGAGTTAATGCTCTCAGATTTATTATAACAGTTTGCATATGATTCTCTCCTAAATATATAGTATAAGGTATACTCAGTAAAATTTTTTAAAAAGTCATTTTCTTATTTGAATATCTTTTTATTAAAAATTTAATCATTTAAATACATCATAATATCGAAATTGATCTAATTGTATTATTTAATTCGACATTATTTTAAAAATTCCTGCATGGCAATTGAATAAAATATAAGTCAAAATAATATTTTATAATAAGACATGCTGCTCATCTTGTACCATAGGGGCTGTACTTTTGACCTTCTTATAGCAATTATACCGCTAGCATTGGTATGTTATAATATTTGTAGAGATAATAAAAAATATTTTTTCATGGTAAATACTATGCCTGAAGAGGAAAAGTCTCAGCTTATAAATGAAGAGTTCAATAAGCTCATAGATACAACAAATACCGTACTGAATATAGTAAAGAAATTGCATGATGAAAAAGAAATCCCAATTA
>NZ_VTPS01000031.1 GCF_008274215.1 Calorimonas adulescens
AAGCCCCCCATATTTTGATTCTTTAAGGTGACATTTTCATGCGATAATTAACCACATTTTGGCCTATTTTTAGGTGACATTTTTAAAAGATATTGACATTAAATTAATTACAATTTCCGCATTCCATGATATAATGGGATTAAAAACAGTCAGGAGTGGTTATATGAGTACAGAAAAACTCAGCCGTATATTTTACATACTGGGTATTCTGTTTTTTGGGATAATCCTTTTATATGTGGGAATATCAAAGGTCTTAATTTACTTCCTGCCATTTTTGATTGCTGCATTAATTGCCGCACTCATTGAGCCCCTTGTGGTAAGAGTTCAGAACTGGTTGCATATTCCACGTGCCGCTTCCTCTTTTATAGTCTTGATCGCAGTGCTGGCATTAGCAGGGTTTATAATAGGTTATGGCGGTTATCAAGCTATTAAGGAACTTATTATATTTTCACGCAGCGTAGGAGAGTACAGCAGCAGCATATACAATACAATTATGCAGCATGTGTATAACCTCCAGGAGTATGTAAAGGGCCTCCCGCCTGTTCAGGCCAGTGCCGTTCAAAATGCCATCAATCAGGCTATGTCCTATCTTGCCAATGCCCTTCAGTACCTTGTGAATGTAATTATGGGTATTGCCAATTCTATTCCATCACTTATCTGGGGAACCGTGGTGTGTATAGTATCCGCTTTTTTCATGAGCAAGGATAAGGACGTAATACTTGGCTTTATTATCAAGCAGATTCCCAAAAAGGTTATTGAAAGCGGCGGCTATATAAAGACAGACCTTTTTAAGACAGTATTTGGTTTTTTACGTGCAGAGCTTATAATCATGACCGTGACTTTTTTAGAGGTTTCTTTTGGATTTATGCTGATGGGCTACAAATATCCATTCCTCATTGGCCTGGCCGTGGCTATAATAGACATACTGCCTGTCCTTGGTACAGGTAGCGTCCTCGTCCCGTGGGCACTGATACTTATGATATTCTACAGGAACTTTACCCTTGCTGCATACATACTCATACTTTACGGCATTGTATTTTTTGTACGCCAGATGCTGGAGCCAAGAATTGTTGGAAAGAGTATAGGGCTGCACCCGCTGGTGACCCTGATGGCAATGTATATAGGAAGCCAGGTTATGGGATTTGCTGGACTCATACTGGGTCCCGTAATATTGATAGCTATAAAAACATTCCAGAAGGCCGGGCTGTTGCCAAAGTTTAAAGAATAACCTTTTCAACATAGGGAGAGGTAGAGACACTCAAAAGCCCGCCATAGGTAATATCAAAAGGTATCACATCTCCAACTCCAATGGTACCTTCATAGTCCTCCACGTCCAGTATGAGATGGTCGCTGGACGCTCCAACTATGGTCATCCCCGCATGTCTCGGCTTTATGCCGTTTATTATCACATCCTGCTTTCCAAGGGCCAAAATGGCCCTTTTCCTTATACCCCTGTCCTCAAAGTGGGGCACCTCCCCAAAGGCATCAAAACCGACCTCACCTATAGGTTTCGAGGGTTTTCTCTTCACCTCAACCACCTCTGCTTCTAACGTAAACACATCCTTGTAGGTGCCAGGTATATCCCTGCCGCACACGTCATTTATGCCAAACAATATGGCCTCTCCTATACGAAGCTGGTTTACCCTTTCAGGCATTTCACCGTCATCTATGAGCTTCAGTGTGCATGTTGAACCACCCGATATAGTGGGAAGCTTTCTGCCAAGTATCGACTCGGCCGAATACACAGCCTCTATAAACCTGCTGATATTATCCTTATCCGGCATTGTTCCACCTATACAGCCCACATTGGTGGCCAGGCCGGCGATGTTTATTCTGCGCAATTTACTGGCTTCTTTCACAAAATCAGCCACATCCTCAGGCATTATACCCTCCCTCAGGTCTCCTACATCCACCATTATTATTATCTCAATCCACCTACCCTGCCTTACACACTCCTCCGATATGGATCTCAAGGTATCCATCTCAGATACCAGCACACTGTCGGCATATCTGACAACATCAGCTATCTCTGACAGCATTGGTATCCTTATGAGCATTATATAATTATTTATACATTCATTCCTCATCCTCTTTATGTTTAAAATCCTAGAATCAGCCAGCTTTTCAATTCCTGCACTAAGTATGACATCTGTGATGTCCTTTAATGCACAGTATCCCTTGGTGACTGCCACTACCTCTATACCATGCCTGCTACATAGGTTCTTGATGAGGCAGGCATTATGATAAAGTTTGTCACGGTCAACTACAAGCCTTGGATACATAAAGATCCCCCCCTTTATGTATCATTATACATTAATTTCTGCATAGCTAAAAGGATACGGCTTTATAGCCTGCACTTTTATATCTCCTCGGACAATAAAAGTCACTGTGGTAGTCACCACAGGTTTTTGCCTTATGCATACAAGATAAATATAAAACCCCCTTATGCATGATTATTGCACAAAGGGGGTATTACCCGGGCATTATGTCAGCTTAATCTATTTATACCCCTACACCAAAATGAGACTGGTCAGAAACGACACTCCGCTGCCTATGGCTGCCCCCATAAGCACATCGGAAGGGTAATGCATGCCCACATATATCCTGGATATGCCCACCATGGCGGCCAGGCTTAAAAAAAGCAGGTATATCCCTGGATACCCTATCGAGAGGGACACTGCCAGTGCAAACCCGGCCGTGGTATGCCCCGACGGGAATGAGTGGTCCTTCCAGAGTTTCCTCAGTGTATTGGCCTCTAAAATGGAAAGGTATGGTCTTTTCCTGCCTATGCTTTTCTTTAGCCCCTGCACTATCAGATGGCTTATAGTTAAAGAGGTTGCCGCCTCTATGCCCACCATCCTTGTATGTCCCTTGCCCAGAACTATAAGCAGAAAGCATGTGGTCACGGTAAACCACCAGCTGCCCAGTTCAGTAAAATATGGTATTATCTTATCCAGTACATTGGTCTTTATCCTGTCGTTTAAGGCATTGAATATAACTATATCATACTTTAAAATGCTCTCAAAGACCCTTTTCAACGGAATTCCCCCTTGAATCAATAAGACTCAGTACCATGTCTGCAGTCATTAAAGCTGAGTCTTGCTTTCCAATAGATAAAGCATTCTTTCTCATCTGGGTGAGCTTTTCTCTATCATTAATTATATCACAAATATCCATCCTTAGTCTGTCAAAGTTAGATACTATACCAGCGCCATTTTTTTCTATATACTCTGCATTTCCCTTCTCCTGTCCGGGAAGTACATTGGGGATTACCATGGGTAGTCCTGCGGCCATCGCCTCAGAGGTGGTAAGGCCCCCTGCCTTGCTTATAAGAATGTCTGCCGATGCCATGAGTTTAGACACATCTTCGACGAACCCCATTACCTTTATATTGGGGCTGTTGGCATATTCAGCCTCCAACCTTCTTCTTGCCGACTCGTTCCTGCCCGTTACCACAGTAATGTCAGCGTCCAGCCCGGCAAGCCTATCAACGGCATTCAGTCCTACTCCAACACCCCCACCCATTATGAGGAGGTGTATCCTGTCATTAGGCCAGGCCCTGCGCTTTAAGCTGCTGAATGCAGGTGACACAGGTATGCCATACTGCTTAATCCTGTCCATTGGTACTTTGTACCTTAAAAGACCATCAGTCACTTCCTTGCACGGAGTAATATAATAATCCACTCCAGGAACTACCCAAAATGGGTGAAACTCATAGTCAGTAACAACCACAACTATCGGTATATCTATATTTAGTGACGAAATGCCCATGGCTGAAAAAGGATGGGTACAGACGACAGCATCCGGTTTTGATATATCTAATATTTTTTTTACAGGTCCCATCCTTATAATGGGTTTAGCAAAACTATATGCTGCCTCCTTTGGATACTGTGATATTCTGTACCCTGACATTTTATAGACCATACCCCAGACGTTTGGCCTCAGTTCCATACCCCTGTTGTATGCCATCGCGGTGATAAGCAGCATGGGTTTGGATATAAGCTCGCCTGCCGACATTATCCTTACACCCACTCTGCGGTCTCTTAGCTTAAATGCCTCTCTAAGATTTTGGGCCGCCTTTATATGTCCCATACCGTATGGCTCTGCAAATATAAGCAATTTTTTCATATCCTCACCTAATTAATATTATAATCTAAAATAAATTAAAACCATATTAAATCTCTGTTAAGCCTTGATTAAATTTTCCACTATGGCCCCCATCCCTGCCGCCGAAAAAATTATCAGCAGAATTACGCCTATTATCGGGATACTTGAGAATGCTGAGAGAATAATCGAACCCACAAGAGGGACCATGAATCCCCCCGTATTGTAACCCATCCTCTCCAGGACAACCCTACCTGTATAGGATGATGATACGGAAAAGCCTAATACCATAAATACCGCTGTTATCACACTTAAAAATGCAGCAACAGGTATGCCAATAACTGTAAATATCATTATTAAGACCACAGTAACAAGTATTAAAAACAGAATGATTCCCAAACCCATGGCCCTTCTTACGTTTAATAGTTTCTCCACTGCCCTGCCTGTCCATCCCGGGAAGGCTATACCAATCAGTACCGGCACCACCATAAAAAGGCACATGAAGAAAAGCCGCGCAAACTCTATGCCTGCAAACCCGATAATCGAAAGTAAAAATTCGTTAAGGGCTTTATCCTTGAGGTTTATATGATATATTCCATGACCCGCTTTAAAGCCTCGAGGAGCATTAATATCCCCACCTATGACCATGAGATTTCCATCTATCCTCGCATCGCTTCCTATGTCTACACTACCCATAATTACAAACACGCTGTCATGCACCCTGCCGTCTATAACGGCATTGTTAAAGAGGACTACCACATTATCCGCCTCTTCATTCTCCTCAATAATTACCCTGTCTGTAGACACCACATCAGAGCCCTCTCCCTTTGCCAATGCTACCGTTGGTACAAGCAGGACCAATATAAAAATTAATATGAGTCTTTTCACCGCCTGGCCTCCTTTAAAAATCTATCAAACAGGTATATAAGGGCAGTCATGGTGATAGTAAATATGAGCATCATCTCTGCCCAGGCAAATGGGCTGCTGCTGTAAACCCTGAGGATAGATATAATCACCCCCGATGCAACTGTCCAGTATATGGACAGCAGCATGTATATCCCTTTACCCATGGCCAACCCCATAAAAACAAGGGCAAAAATTTCCAACAAGGGAACAGGTAAAAATAAATATGGACTAAGGTTCTCCCTTACAGCATTCATCACCTTCTCAGTAAAACCAGCCGATGGTCCTATGCCTGCCATAAGGCCGATAAGACGCCTCTCTTCTGTCATTTCATCATATATCTTAATGCAGTCAGGGCACGCATCTATGTGCTGTTCTATTTCAAGCATGGTCTCTTCATCCAGCACTCTATCCATGTATTCCGACAACAGTTTTTCTACCTCATCACACCTCATGCTAACCCTCCTCTCTGAGAATTTCCCGCATCCTCATCCTGGCAGCATTTATTCTGGACTTTACTGTACCTATAGGAATATTTAAGACCTCCGCTATCTCGTCATAACTCAGGCCATCTATCTCACGCAAGATAAGTATCACCCTGTGGTCCACACTTAGCCCGGATAGTGCCCTTTGAATGTCTATCCTGTCTTCCGCACTGTCGCCAACAGAGGGAATGTCCTCAAAATTTTCTATGGAGATTTCCCGTTTCCTCTTTTTAACCTCATTATATGAAAGGTTTATAATGATCCTCATAAACCATGTGTTAAAGGCTGATACATCTTTTAGGGCTTTCAAGCTCCTCCATGCCTTGATAAAGGCCTCCTGAAGAACGTCCTCTGCAGAGTACCTGTCACCCAGTATACTGTACGACAATGCAAACCCTTTATTCTTATATGCCTCCACCAGCCCCTCAAAAGCCTTTATATCTCCATCCCTGGCCCTTCTCACCAGTTCTTCCATCAAAACACCGCCCTAGTTCCTGGTTCTGCTCCTCCTTAATAAATAATATACCAAAATCAGTACGGCCACAATGATTATTGTAGTTATGGCAAATGTTGGAGATAGTATATAGTCTGCCATCTGCCTGCCATAGAGCCCTATAAGCACGGCCTCCAGCATAAACCTGAGCCCACGGCTTAAAAAGGACGCAAAAGTAAACCTGAACAGGTTCATCTTGAACATGCCGCCCAGTATGGTAAAAACCTTGTAAGGTACAGGAGTAAATCCGGCGATAAACACCGCCCAGACGTCATACTTTTCAAATATTGC
Source organism: Calorimonas adulescens (assembly GCF_008274215.1). Lineage (NCBI taxonomy): Bacteria > Bacillati > Bacillota > Clostridia > Thermoanaerobacterales > Thermoanaerobacteraceae > Calorimonas > Calorimonas adulescens. The sequence continues at coordinate 6,277 of NZ_VTPS01000031.1, forward strand.
CAGGGCCTTATCATAGTATTCCCTCTTGAACAGTTTCTCAAATATAGGCCTGCCTCCAAAATAACCAAGGTAGTAGCCACCTATCCCACCTACTGTGGATGACGCCGCAGTGGCCAGGCCAATGAGTATATATTCATTTGGCCTGGCCAGCACCATGGGTATAAGGAAGACCTCCGGTATTATTGGTGATATTATAGCCTCTAAAAAAGTGCCTATTATGAGTCCGTAAAATCCATAAGACATAAGCATATTCGCAAGAGTTTCCAGCATTCGCATCATCCCTTTCTATATATAAAGACAGCACAAGTGTGCCTTTTGTTCACTATATAAAAATATATTTTCCCATGTCATGTGATAATCCTCAAAACATTTAACCTATTTTTAACTATTTTTTTACAGATTTGTGCTACAATGAAACCATAAAATAAAATTGGAGGGTGTAAGTATGAAGAAGTCTTTTGCCATGGCCCTTGTACTTTTGTTTCTTGTTGTTACAGCAGTCCCCAGGCCTGGCCTGGCCGCAGAACCCAAAATCACTCTTGAGGAGGCCATACAAAAGGTCAAGACGCTGTTTGACACATCAGTATACAAAAACTTTACAAGTTCCTATAATACCTACGATAACCACTCATACTGGGAGCTGAACTGGGATGGCAAGCCTGGCGGCCTTGATGTCCGTATAGATGCTGCAACGGGTGATATAGTGTCTATCTACCAGTTTAGAAATGATGACACAATAAAAGGACATTCAAGGCTTCCCTCGGTGAAGTATGAAGACGCAAAAAAATCCGCCATAGGTTTTTTAAAAAAAGTAGCGCCGGATAAGTACACATCCTTACATCTTGATGAAGGAGAAGTAGATAAATACAATCCATACAGCTATGATTTTAACTTCATAAGGCAGATAGAGGGCATAGACTTCCCATCCAACTCTGCCACTGTACGGATAAACTCTCAAAACGGCATTGTAGAGAGCTACGACCTTAACTGGGAAGAATATAACTTTCCAGATCCATCAAAGATATTGTCCATAGAGGAAGCAGGGAAAATATATTCTAAGCAGCTCGGCATAAGGCTAATATACAAACGTTTCGGCGATGAAATAAAGCTGGTCTATCAACCTGACTATATACATTCCATAGATGCTGTATCAGGTAATACAGTAAAAGCAGAGGATATGGGGCCATTGAGGGGAATGGGGGCAGGCGGAGACGAACAATATGCCGCCATGAAAAAAACCGAATTAACCCCGGAAGAAGAAAAAGAACTCTCAGAATTGGAGGGCCTTATTACTGAAAACGATGCAGTCAGAATACTTCAAAACAAATTTCCCTTCCTTAAAGGCATGACATTGGACAATTCTAACATGAACAGCAATAAAGACAAAAGGTACTGGTACATCTCATTTACAAGTGACGAGAGCAAAGAGGTTGCGGAGGGGACAATCACCTACGCATATTTCACCTTAAATGCAAAGACAGGTGAGATATCAAGTTTTAACATCCGCAGGAAAACATTTGTGGATTCTGCAAAGGATATAGGCCAAGATAAGGCAATACAGATTGCCAATGATTTTATAAAGCAGGAACAGCCCGAAAGGTTTAAGAATACCGTTTTGGACACAAAAAACATAGTGCAGGACTACAGGGGGAACTACCAGATACATTATGACAGGGTTGTAGACGGCATAGCCTTCCCCGACAATGGTTTTAATATAACCGTGGACAAAAACGACGGCATGGTAATTCAGTATCAGATGTCATGGGAAGACCATGAGTTTCCCAAACCGGATAAAATATTGACCACTGAAGACGCCAATAACGTGGCATTAAAAAATATTGGCCTTAAACTGCAGTATTCCTTTAAGCTCAATCAGGATTATGCCATAAAATTCCAGAAGGAAAATGAGCAACAGGTCCTCTTAATATACCGTCTGGATATCCAATACCCCTATGGTTACATATATGTGGATGCATACTCGGGCAGCCTTCTGGATAGAAATGGAAAACCCATACAGAAAAATTCACCTTTGACAGATATAGAGGACAGCCCTTATAAAGAAGACATTGAGATACTTTATGGCAAGGGGGCCATTACAGGTGACAGCTTTAAACCAAAAGAGAATATCACACAAAAGGATTTCCTCTCAATGCTTGTCAAGGCCATGGATATGGGCGGATATATGGAGATTGAGAACCTGCCCGGGGGCTATGAGGATATCTATACAGCTGCTATCCAGAACAGGATAATAGATAAAAACGAGATAGACCCCGATAAGGTCCTCACGGTAGATGATGGAGTGAGGTATGCAGTAAGGTCACTCATGCTGGGGGACATAGCAGAACTAAACGTATACAACGGAAATGGATATCTTCTGCTGGCCAAAGGGCTCCATATCCTTGATGGGTCAGAGGACGGTCAGCTTACAAAGGGAATGGCAGCACACATCATAGTAAACACCATGAGGGTGATGGTCACCTGGTAACACGTAAAGTACGGTAAAATGTAACTATTATCTGAATACTATTATTATGGATGAGAGGAGGGATAAATTTTGATTTCTGAGCAAAAGAAAAAAGTCATCTTGATGATTGACGATGTCCTGAAAAATCAAAACGTTATATGGGCTTTTACGGGAAGTGCAAGTTTTGTCATACAAGGGATGCAGATGCCTGTGCATGATATAGATATCCAAACCGATAAAGACGGTGCATATAAAATTGAAAAATTGTTTTCTGAATACATCGTGGCCCCCGTACAATTTTGTGGCACTGAATCCATTAGATCGCATTTTGGAAAACTTATGATTTCAAATGAAAAAGTTGAACTGATGGGAGATATTCAAAAACGATTACCCTCTGGCGAATGGGAAAATCCGATTTCATTAAAAGAGCTTATAAAGTATATCGATTTTGAGGGGCATAGTATACCTGTCTTATCTTTGGAGTATGAATATCACGCATACAAAATATTGGGCAGATATGATAAAGCTGACCAACTACTGGCATTTATAAAAAATTCGTCATATAAATCCCAGTAACATTTTTATTCGTTCCTCTACAAATTTTATTGTCTCATTATCTGCCCTTCCAAGCCTCTTTATTAGTCTATTAGTAGAAATTGAGCATATATCCTCCGTCTTAATGAAACTCTTCTCTGTTAAAAAATCACATACCAGTTCCACATAGCTTGGTATACCCTTATCCTTGCTTGTTATGGGAACAATTATAACCATTTCAGCTAAGCTATGGTTATATAGGTCATCAGATACGATAAGCGCCGGTCTGACACCTGCCTGTTTATGGCCTATAATCAGGTTTGAATCTACATAATAGTATACAACTTTCGTGTACCATTAGAATCAACAATCCTGACTACTCTCCGCCACAAGTGGTGAAGGTTCTGTTTACTTGAAGGCTTCTCCTGTACTCTCAAGATGCTTTGTACGACTAATCTGCATATTACATCTTCTACAACATACAGGCACTGACCTTTTTCAACAGACTTTACTATCTATATCCATATCAGAATATTGACGATAGCTTAAGGCATTGAGTCTAAATCCTTCTTAATATTTTTATATTCCCATGCTGCTTACTAATGTCTGTGTCTTTTTTAAGTTTTTTAATCTTTCTATTTCTTTATCATGTAGTCTTAAAAAATTATCAAATCTTTCAATACATTTATCTCTATCTATCTTTTCGCTTTCTACATTCTGCAATAAAAATGCTGAATATAAATCTCGCTGTACTTTAATCTTTTTACCCTTATATATAAGTTCATTCCATCTTTCTGACAATTGTTTTTTATTATAATCATCATCTATATGGTTATACTGGCTTGCTTTTATTTTTGTTTTATCTATTTTAATCAGTTTCTTTCCAAAATCATATTGGCCCCTTAAGAGAATTGGACTAAAACACACAAAATGATAAAATTTCTCTTAAGGGAGGTCAAAATCAATGGCAGCACATAAAAACTTTAC
>NZ_VTPS01000032.1 GCF_008274215.1 Calorimonas adulescens
AAATATTTGCTCCTTACTTCTATCTTGGCGTTCCGCTCTATTTATTTGCCATCGTGCGACTTTTATATATTAGCACGTCTTATGCCTCATGTCAAGCCCTTTTTTCCTTTTCTCGCCCCTTGAGGCGTATTTTATATTATCATGTTTGTGGGTGGGTGTCAATAGTCGTATAAAACTGATATATGTCGATTATTGTTGTTTAGGGTCGTATAGAATAAACCTTCTTCTTTTTGCTTCAATATGCTTAACAATATTAAAATAGAGTGGGTTTATAGCCCACCCTACTTAATTTGGTCATTTTTAACGGTGTTCAGCAGTTTATCTGATTTATCTTCTATAGATTGGGCAATCTTTGTAGCAGATTTGGTTGTATTCTGATTTTGTTTGTTAGTCAGTATATTTTGCTGAGCACCTTGAGTTGGGGCCTGGCCACTATTCATGTTGTTATTCTGGTTGATATAATTTAACCTGTTGTTAAGCATATCAACATGTCTCTGCATATCCTGCTGCATCTGCTTAAACATCTGCTTGGCCGTGGGGTCTTCTGTAGAACTGGCAAACATGGCATAAGTGCCCAATGCTCCTTGAGCTGAAGCCTTTGCCTTTTCCAGATCACTTTTAACAGTCATTTATAAACCCCTCCATACTTTTTTATTTTTTGCCCCACACTATATTATTTTCATTTTCAGTTTTTAAAAACGCGGAATATAAAACCAATATATAAAAATAGCTGTGGTAATCACCACAGCTATTTACTATAAACCTATATCTCACCGCAGCGTGCAAGGATTTCTTCCCAGCGCCTGTCAACCTGTTTCTGGAATTCTTCAATCAGATGCTCATTACCTGGCTGGAACATGTGCTTAAATCTGCCTTGTTTCTTTAGATATTCCTCAACTGGCAGCTTTTTCCTCGGTTTATAGGTAAGTCTCCACTTACCCTCTACAACCTCAAACAGCGGCCATACGCATGTTTCAACAGCCAGTCTTGTTATCTCCATACCCTCGGCCGTCTCAGTCCTCCATCCTCTGGGGCATATAGCAAGAACATTGAGCAGAGCTGGCCCATCGACGTTGATGGCCTTTTCAGCCTTTTCATATAGATCCTTCCAGTGAGCCGGAGTAGACTGGGCCACATAAGGAATATTATGAGCCACTGCTATATCGGCAAGCTCTTTCCTTGGTTGTGACTTGCCAGGTATAACATCACCCACAGGGCTTGTAGTAGTATCGGCATACATAGGCGTAGCCGAAGATCTCTGAATACCTGTGTTCATATACGCGCCGTTGTCATAGCACACATATACAAAGTCATGTCCACGCTCTAAGGCACCAGAAAGCGATTGAAGCCCTATATCATAGGTACCGCCATCTCCACCAAAGGCTATGAATTTAAACTTCTCATTTATCTTGCCTCTCCTCTTCATTGCTTTATATGCAGCCTCAACACCGCTTATGGTGGCACCAGCGTTTTCAAAAGCACTGTGAATATATGATGTCCTCCATGCAGAGTATGGATAGACAGTCGTTGAGACCTCAAGACAACCTGTGGCGTTGGCCACAACCACATGGGTATCTTCTGGTACCGCGCTTAAAATCCTTCTCACTGTAACGGGGGCACCGCAGCCAGCACAGAGTCTGTGTCCTCCACTAAGAAGCTCGGGTTTTTTGGCTATATCTCTTAAAGTTGCCATGCTTCTTCACCACCCTTTTCTCTAACGCCAAGATATTTTTTAACCTCGTATACCTTGCCAGTCTTTACAATATCCATAAGGTCATTATAAACCATCTCTATATCCCTTGCGCCAACATCTCTGCCACCAAGGCCATATATATAGTTAACGATCTTTATATCCTTATTGTCAAACATTATACTCCTGATATCTGTAAAAAGCGGCCCATATGCCCCAAAGCTGTCTGCCTTATCCAAAACTGCTACAGCTTTCACATTTTTCAGTGCGTCAAAGATCTCTTTGGCTGGAAGCGGCCTATACGTCCTTGGCTTTAACAGGCCAGCCTTGATACCTTGAGCCCTCAGTTCATCAACAACCACCTTGGTTGTACCAGCAGTGGAGTTTAATACCACGATAGCTATATCCGCATCATCAAGGGCATACTTTTCAAAATAACCATATTTTCTGCCGGTCAATTTTTCGTATTCCTCAGCGACCTCCAATATAACCTTTCTAGCGTTTTCCATTGCATGCTCTTCCTGCCTCTTATGCTCAAAATAGTACGGCGGCAGGTCCAGTGCGCCCATTGCAATGGGGTGCTCTGCATTCAATAAAAACTCTTCAGGATTATATTCACCTATAAATCTCTTTACCTCTTCGTCTTCAAGCACCTCAATGCTCTCCAAGGCATGGCTGGTTATAAAACCGTCCATACATACCATTACCGGCAGGCTCACCCTGGGATCTTCAGCAATCTTTATCGCCTGTATTATATTGTCGTAGGTTTCCTGGGCACTTTCTGAATACAGCTGAATCCATCCTGAATCCCTCGCACCCATGGAGTCACTGTGGTCATTGTGAATATTTATTGGGGCTGAAAGTGCCCTGTTCGCAACTGTCATAACTATAGGCAGCCTCAGCGAGGCAGCTATATAGAGCATTTCCCACATTAAGGCCAGGCCCTGCGAAGAAGTAGCCGTCATCGTCCTGGCTCCTGCTGCCGATGCACCTATACAGGCACTCATAGCACTGTGTTCTGACTCTACCGCAACAAATTCGGAATTGACCTTGCCATCAGCCACAAACTGCGAAAAATACTGAGGTATCTCTGTTGAAGGTGTGATAGGATATGCAGCAACCACATCAGGATCGATTTGCTTCATAGCAAAAGCTGCTGCTTCATTACCCGATAAAGAAACTCTCTTTGCCATTTAATTCCCTCCTTACTCTGTAACCATTTGTATGGCTTTTGCCCTATCAGGACACTCTACGGCACAAATCCCGCAGCCTTTGCAATGATCATAATCTATACCAACAACCTTACCATCTTTAACTATAATTGCTGATTCAGGACAATAAGCCCAGCAGAACAGGCACTGTATGCATCTATCCGCATGATATTCTGGTTTTTCTACTCTCCAATCCCCGGTCTTAAATTCCTTAGAATTTCCAGCCTCGTAGATAATACCAGCCTTGGGCAGTTCCTCCCATGATGCGTCTGGCCCCGTCTTGTAGACCTTTTCGCTCATAAGCCCTTCACCTCCTGCATAGCCCTCTTAAGGGCACGCATATTTCCATCCACAACCTGAAGTTTGTGCGCAAACTTTTTCCTGAAGTTGCCCTCCATATTCTCAATAAACTTCGCCTCATCAAGTATGCCTGTCACCTTTACAACCGCAGCAAGCATAGGAGTGTTCGGGAAGTTACCACCTATTTCATCCAGTGAAATCTGAGAAGCATCAATTGTGTAGACCTTTCCTTTAAAGCCTGTCTTTTCCTTTACATATTCAGGACTTTTTGGTGTATTTACCAGGAGAATGCCCTCCTCCTTTAGCCCTGCAGTAACATCAACCGTACCTATAAGTGTTGGATCTATAACCACCTCAACATCAGGTTCATAAATATTTGAATGGATTCTTATTGGTTCATTGCTGATCCTCGTATAGGCTGTAACCGGAGCTCCCATCCTCTCCGGACCATACTCCGGGAATGCCTGCATATACGCCCCAATCTCAAATGCTGCCTGAGCAAGCAAAAGAGACGCTGTCTTTGCACCTTGTCCGCCTCTACCATGCCAGCGAATTTCCAGCATCTTGGACACTGTAGTAGTATTCAAATTGTATTCCTCCTTCCAATAATTGAAATATGCGGACTGTTATACTACAGTTTTAAGAATTAAACTGTATTATATAGCATTTGATTTCATATATAACAGCTCAACAAAACGTTGAAAACCTCAACGATTACATGTATAACAGGTTCCATATATAATGTAACAGATGCAGGTCCTAATGTCAATTGCAAAAAAAAAGAAGTAAGATTTCCAATATTATGTTCTCTCAAAATAACTACAGCAGGTATTGCAACAGCAAAAGTAAAATTATGCCCGGCACACCAAGAAACCCTGCAATAAGAGCAGAAAATGGGTTTAATGGTATATGAAGTCCAAAGTGCCCCCCAACAAAGTTGAGTATTACAAGAATTATGCCACCAATGATTCCGTTATATAACAGCCGCCATACAATCTTTATCGGTGTAAGGAGCACCCATCCTAAAAGATACAGCAGGATAAGACCTACGATATACGCTATTATTATATTGATTCCGATACCATCCACAAAAACACCCCCTCTTACAATATATATAGGGGTGTCCATAAATTTATTCTGCTTTTATAAGACCCTCCTTTTTGGCCAGCTTCAGAAGATAGTCATATTTCTTTCTTGCAGCTTCCCTATAGTATATTGCATGGTCAACAAGGTCGGGGTCATAAACAGATTCAAAGTAATTTTCCGCATACTGCATCTCTTCTTTGGCACGTTCTATAGCTGCTATAAGTACCGTCGCATCTCTACTCTCGCTGTCCTCCATGGACCCCCCTGCAAAAATTTTATTAGCCCTACTCAAAATATCATTGAAATAATTAGCATTAAGGTTAATCACTACAACCACCCCAGGAAAAATATTCTATGTTATATTTTCCCCAGGATAAATCCGCTTTATACTACCTTTTTTAAAAGTTCTACTGAAAATTCGTCTATCTCTTTATTGTTGACCATTTCGTCCATTATGCTGAGAGCTTGTTCATAAGACATAGCTTCCCTGTAGGGTCTTTCCTCTGTAAGTGCTACGAATACATCACATACTGCAATGAGTCTGTCGATGCTATCCAGTTCAAAAGCGGTCAACTGCCTTGGATATCCTGTTCCATTTAACCTTTCGTGATGATTAGCAGCCCAATGTATAATGTCACCCAGTTCCTCTATTTCATTTAAAATCACTCTTGTATAATAAACATGGGATTTTATTATTAGAAATTCCTCTTTCGTTAATTTACCGTTTTTTTCTAATATGCTGTTTGGTATGGCTAACTTACCCAGATCATGCAGATAAGCTGCCACTACGCCCATTTCTCTTTTTGATTCGTCCATATCCAGTTCTGACAGCATTCTATATGCAAGTTCTGCTATAGATTGGGTATGCCTTAACGTGAAGCGGCTCTTGTTATCTATAACCATCCCAAACGCTCGTGATATATCAATAAGCCCATTAATATCGAGGTCAACAGGTTCTACTGGTTCCATCCTTGCAAGGATTCCCTTTATATTAAAAAAGGCATAGTTGAGCCAAAACTCATCTGGTTTTACGGCCGATTTAAAAGCCTCAACTGCATATGGTGAAAACATCTTTTCGCTATTGTCCACTACCCAGTCTACAAGCTGATCGGCCTGATAAATGTAGTTTATATTCCTATTATATCTTATGTCAAACTGGTCTGCCAGGTGTATTATCTGAGCAGTTAAAGGTATCATATCCTTGCGGACTTCAAATGGTCCTGTACCATCCCAGTTCTCATGGGAATACAGTATTGCATTTGGGATTTCATCACTATTTAGCGGCATAATCTTTGCTATATCATATCCTATCTCTACATGTCTTTTTACGTAATCCACATCCCCCGAAAGGTCGGCCTTGGCCTCGCTGGCACCAACATCATGGAGAAGCGCAGAGAAATATACATCCTTTCTGTAGTCCTGACTCAACTTTAATTTGTCTGCTATGCAGAGCGATATGTATGCTACCCTTCTTGCATGTTCAAACATTTTCTCTTCCGCAAGATCCAGTGCCAATGAAAACGACGAGAGAATATCATTTAAGAGTAACCTCATTTTTCCACCCCCATATCTATCCAGTGCTATTATATCACAAATAAAAAAATGCTCATACAAACATGAGCATTTAAATTTCTCTCCTCCCGTTTAAGGCTGAACCCAGTGTTACCTCATCGGCATACTCTAACTCTCCACCCATGGGTATGCCGTGTGCTATTCTGGTAACCTTTACACCCAACGGCTTTAACAGTTTTGCAATATACATGGTAGTGGCTTCACCTTCTACATCGGGGTTTACAGCTAAGATTACCTCTTTTATATCTTCATTGATTCTCGACAACAGCTCCTTTATCCTGATATCCTCGGGACCCACACCATCTAATGGGGATATGGTACCATGAAGTACATGATAAAGTCCCCTGTATTCTCTCGTTTTTTCCATGGCGACAACATCCCTTGGGTCCTCCACCACACATATAGCGGATCTATCCCTCGATGTGTCTGAGCATATCTCACACAAATCCCTTTCAGTGATATTAAAGCAAATTGGGCAATAGTGTATTTTCCACTTTGCTTCTTTTATGGCATTAGAAAGAGATTCCACATCTTCATCCTTCATGTCAATTATATAAAAGGCCAATCTTTGAGCAGTCTTAGGTCCTATCCCTGGAAGTTTTGATAGTTCCTCTATCAGCCTGGCCATTGGTGGTGTATAGTAGTTCATTCGCATACCTCCAGTTTACAAAAGACCAGATATGTCAATTCCTCCGGTGACCCTGCTCATCTTTTCCTTCATGGCATCCTCTGATCTTTGAAGCGCTTCATTTACTGCTGCCAGTACAAGGTCCTGAAGCATCTCAACATCTTCCGGGTCAACAACCTCAGGCGAGATGTTTATCTCCATTATCTGCTTTTTCCCGTTGGATACCACCTTGACGGCGCCACCGCCGGATGTGGCTTCTATCTTCATTTCATCCAGTTCTTTCTGAACATTTTCCATCTCCTGCTGCATCTTTTGAAACTGTTTCATCATATTGTTCATGTTAAAATTACCCGGAAACTTTGCCATTTAAAATAACCCCTTTCATTAACCTTAATATTAGATTATGCTCATTCTTTCATAACCTTGATTTCAACACCATCAAAAACCTTATAAACTTTTGTTAGAAACTCATCCTCTTCTTGGTTTTCTTCTTCTATTATACACTCAATCTTGGCATTTAAACCAGTAATTTCTTTTATAGTATTTTCAACTATCTCTTTATTCTCAGGTTTTTCCATTTCTTCTCTAAAAAAAGCTCCATCGCTTTTGTAAACCAGTCTTATGGTTTCATTGCTCTTCTCTGACAGGACACCCTCTGAAAGATATGCATAAAGCACCATAGACTTTTGCTTTACAGCGGAAAGTATATGTGGCCAGGCCTCTTTTACTGCATTATAGGTCTTGTTTGAATCATTATCACCCAGATCAGCTTTGTTTTCCAACACGTCTTCTCTCTCGACTTTTGGCACAGAACCCTGTTTTAAAGCCCTGCTTTCCTGCTTGACACCGGCCTCTTTCGACTTTGCCGCACTGGCCCTTTGTGGTACAGGGGTTGTAACACCTTCGGCTTCAGTTTTTTCATCCATGGCCATGCAAAGTTTGATAAGCGCCGTTTCCAGTACAATCAACGGCTGAGCAGAGTATCTGAGGTAATGCTCTGTTGCAGAAAGGGCGTCGATGATTTTAACTATCTCCTTTGTATCCATAGACGAGGCTAATTGAGTCAACGATTCATATTCACTATCAGGTAAGTCAAGCTTTGCCTTAGAATTATTTACTGTCTTCATAAACAGCAGGTCGCGTAAAAGTCCTAAAAGGTCTCTTGTAATCTGAGCAGGGTCCTTTCCGTTCATATATTCTCTGTCGATGACATCAATGCAGCGGGACGAATCCTTTTGTTCCAGCGAGGTCAGCAGCTCAATTAGCGAGTCCTCTCCCGTTATGCCCAGTGCATCAAGCACGTTCTCTCTCGTTATGGTCTTGCCGCTGAAGGATATACATTCATCCAGTATAGACAGGGCATCCCTCATTGCCCCTTCTGCCTTCCTTGCTATAAGCATTGCAGCATCTGCCTTTAGATCTATCCCTACAGACCTTGCGATGTCCATGAGTTTATTCACTATGCTGTTTACCGGTATCCTCTTAAAGTCGTATCTCTGACAGCGAGAGGATATGGTTACGGGTACCTTCTGCGGGTCTGTCGTTGCAAGGATAAATATTATATATGAAGGGGGTTCCTCCAGTGTCTTTAAAAGTGCATTAAAAGCTCCCTGAGACAGCATATGAACCTCGTCTATAATGTATACCCTGTATTTTCCTGTTGACGGCGGATACTTGACATCTTCTCTTAGTTCTCTTATGTTGTTAACCCCGTTGTTGGATGCTGCGTCTATTTCTATCATATCAAGACTATCCCCATTTGCCATAGATTGACAGTTTCGGCAGTGGCCGCATGGATTTCCATCTACAGGCTCCATACAGTTTACTGCCTTAGCAAAAATCTTGGCCATGCTTGTTTTGCCGGTTCCTCTCGATCCAGTAAAAAGGTAAGCATGAGATATCATGTTGTGCTTTACCTGATTCCTTAGTGCTCTTACTATGGCGTCTTGGCCAACCACTTCATCGAAGTTGGATGGTCTGAACCTTCTGTACAGTGCTGTATACATTATTATCCACCACTCACTCTATTACTATTATTTTATATATTTGATATCAACCTTTGACTGCGGTTTTCTAATGCCAAACATACATGATGGGACCTTAACCTGCCAGTATCTAAAGTCATCATGCCCGGTAATAACATCTGCAAAATATGAGAATATTACGGGGAAGTTTTTCAGGTTTAACATAACAAAAGGAAAAAAATGATAGCAAAATACTGAAAGTTCATAGGCCGAACGGATCTCCGGTCTTATTTCTTTATTTATCCTTTTTGTGTAAGCATCAAGGTTCCCCTTGCCATTAAACCAGCCTGATATAACCTCAGACGCTATTGACGCCGACCATACTGCGTAATATATACCTTCGCCAGTAAATGGATCGGCCAGGCCTGCCGCATCCCCCACAAGGAGTATGTTCCCTTTATTATATCTTCTCTTTTCCCCATGGGGAAAAGCTAAGGGATGACCATATACATGTACCTCATCGTTGTTATTTATCTCTTCACTATCCAGCATATGATGCAGACTGTCCCTTATGTCCTTTGCCATATTTCTGAAGGTACCCACACCTATGGATAGCGAATCCTTCTTAGGAAAATTCCAGCCATAACCCGCCTTTATTGTCCCAAAGTCTATATGTATCTTGCCTTTTAAATCCTCTATTGTATGGCTTTTTGGCCTTACCTCAGCTTCTAATGCTGTACCTACTTTAAATTTTGTAAAGCCTGCTTTCCTGGCGACTGTACTGTTGACCCCGTCTGCTCCTACCAGAACCCTGCACATGTATGAGTCTTTCTCTGTCTTAACACTAATATACCCCTCATGGTGTTCAAAATCAAGGAACTTTTCTCTGACGTGAAACTCTGCACCGCTCTTGACGGCTATATCTGACAGGACAGCATCAAATTTTTTCCTGTCCACCTGGTATATAAGAGGTGAAGTGGCAGTGATTTCGGCACCTATCCTATGGTGCAACGTGAGAACCATACTGTAGGTTGTATCCTCAACAACCTTAGAAATGTCAGTTGCAATTCTATTATAACATCTTTTTGTAATACCACCAGCGCATGGTTTAAAACGCGGCCAGGCCTGTTTTTCTATAATCAATACAGAAAAACCCAAGACTGCCAGTTTATGTGCAAGAGTAGAACCTGCCGGTCCTGCTCCTACTATTATTATATCATACATGTATACCACCCTGCAGTTACGATCATACCAAAAAAGGCCCTCATCGGGTCTTATTTAAAAGGCCGTACACCTACCCTTGACACACCATTACACACGGCACCAGTGCAGCCAGCTCTGACCAGGTAACCCTGCGGCACACGGAAGTGTTTACTTACCGTTGCTTCCTCCCGGACCTGGCGGGGTTCGTAAATTTCCGTTGCACAGGACCCAGTCTTCTTCGCCACTTGCACCGACCAGACTGTACAATAGTATGCCTCGGCGTAGGACTTCAACCCTGCTATAGCGGATTGCAGGTTACAGGGCACCGCTACCTCCCCGTCTAGTACGGCCAGGCCTTTTATTCTTAAAAATGACAATTAGTATTATATCCTTTTTATCAGGAAAAATCAATACTCCATTTTCTTCAATTGTGGTTATTTTATGATAATGTCACCTTGTAGACTATCGTGATAAAATGTCACTATGGGGAATGAGGTGCGTTATCTAATGTCTCAAGAACAACTAAA
>NZ_VTPS01000033.1 GCF_008274215.1 Calorimonas adulescens
GAGACTGTCGGCACAGATCCGGATACTGTTGTGGAATTTTTGACAAAAGTTGGCCATCCAGCTCTGACCATGGACCCAATGCTATAACGGAAGTGGGAAGCCGTGGGAATAGTAGAAATTGGCTCTGCCAATTTCCTTGAAAAGTAATTGAGAATACAGGTAGGAGGGAGAGTATGGAATTTCCATCAAATATTAAATACCATGCCAAGCATACGTGGGCAAAGGTCGAAGGGGATGTCGCCACAATAGGCATTACCAACTACGCCCAGGGCCAGCTGGGAGAAATCCTATATGTGGATTTGCCTGATGCTGGCAAAAAAATAAAACAAGGCGAAGTTTTTGGAAGCGTCGAGTCTGCTAAAGTGGTTTCGGACTTATATGCCCCTTTGAGCGGTGAAGTCATAGAAGTTAACGGGGAACTGGAGGACAGTCCCGAACTGGTGAATGAATCCCCATATGATAAAGGTTGGATGATTAAAGTAAAAATTGACGATATGGGAGAATTGGACAATCTGATGGATAATACAGCATACGAAAAAAGCCTATAATCTTGTGCAAGCCACTTAAAAAAGTGGCTTGTAAAATTTATTTCAAGGTGGAATCAAGATGCGAACATGCTTGCTTTATTTTAAACCCATGGGAAAGGCAGTAGAAGTGGAAAAGGGCACCAACCTCATGGATGCGGTACGGAAAGCCGGTATATTCTTAGACGCTCCCTGTGGGGGAAAGGGCCTGTGCGGAAAATGCAGGGTAAAAGTAATCGAAGGCGAACACCGTTATCAACCTTCACACCTTATTAGCCGGCAAGAAGAAGAAAGCGGGATAAGGCTTGCCTGCCTTACGACTGTAGAAGGCGACATGACGGTAGAACTCGCACAAACCGTCAGTGCTGGCGATATAATAGTTGAGGATATTACATCAGATACAACAAAAAAATCAAGGGTAAAAAAGGCTGTTCATGTACTGAGAGACTCCGGTATAAGGATTCAAAACAGCTTCAGAACGGTAGAAATGAAAATTAAAAAACCTACTCTGGATGACAATATTCCAGATTTTGAGAGAATCATAAGAGAATTAAACCCCTTGATGGAATCAAAGAGACTGAACTGTTCTGTGGAACTGCTTAGAAAAATACCGCGAGTAATCAGGGAAGCCGCTTTTGATGTGAATCTTGTGCTTCGTGAAGATGAGAAAAACTATGAGATTATGGACATAACGATGCAGAAGGGAAGGAAGATATATGGCCTCTGTGTAGATATAGGCACCACAACTGTGGCTGCCTGTCTCGTTGATTTATATACCGGTGAGATTGAAGCCTCAGCAAACTCCGGAAACCTTCAAATGCAATACGGGGCTGATGTCATAAGCAGGATAATTCATTCCACAAAGCCTGGTGGCCTTGAAAGACTTCACGATGCCATAGTGCAGGGCACTGTGAATAAACTGATAGAACGGATGATGGAAAAGAGGGATTGCAGGCCGGAGGATATAGTCTGTTCCGTTTTTGCCGGCAACACCACAATGACCCATCTTTTCTTAGGCGTACCTGCAGAAAACATAAGGCTTGAGCCTTATATTCCGGCATTCAGAAATTCCCCTGTTTTCAGGGCAAAAGACATAGCCCTCGATATCAACCCAAACGCTCCAGTTTACGTTCTACCCAATGTGGCAAGTTATGTGGGCGGAGATATAGTTTCTGGAGTTTTGGCATCAGGGCTCTGGAATAGCGATGAAGTTACACTGTTTATAGACCTGGGAACAAATGGCGAACTGGTGCTGGGAAACAGAGAATGGATGGTGGCATGTGCCTGCTCAGCAGGCCCGGCCTTTGAGGGTGGAGATATCAGCTGCGGCATGAGGGCAGCTCCCGGCGCCATAGATGGGGTTAAGATCCATGAAAAAACTTTTATCCCCAGTATCCATACAGTAGCAAACGCAAAACCTGCAGGAATATGCGGCTCGGGAATAATAGATTTGATCGCCCAGATGTTTTTCTCTGGCATAATCGATGGAAAAGGTAAAATAAAACAGTCTTCAAATAGCTGTAGAATACGGTTTAACCAGGCTGCAGGATGCTACGAATATCTGCTTGTTCCCGCAAAAGATACAGTAAACGGCAGGGATATAGTGATAAACGAGATTGACATTGACAATTTCCTAAGGGCAAAAGGTGCCGTGTATTCTGGAATAAGAACTCTGCTCAACAGTGTAGGGCTTAGTATGGAAGACATAAAAAAGGTAATAGTGGCAGGAGGGATAGGCCAGAATCTGGACATTGAAAACTCTGTGCAAATAGGCTTGCTGCCCGATATTGACCGGGCCAGATTCGAGTTTATCGGAAACAGCTCACTTACCGGAGCATATCTGTGTCTCATCAGCGATGAAGCCCGGCAGAAAGCGCGGCAGATCGCCGATTTGATAACGTATATCGAACTCAGTGCGGACCCCACTTATATGGAAGAATTCGTCAGCGCATGCTTTTTACCGCACACTGACATAAGTTTATTCCCTAGCGTCAAGCACGTGTATGAAACGAAATTTACTTCAAGTGAGTTTTTTAGCCCATATGAAGTTTAGATTAAACTAATCCGGAGACTTAGCGTAATTTTATTTTGCCAAAAGATATGAGAGATTAGATGACAGTAAACTCCGGACAAGTCAATGTTTGAAGGGAGGTTAAAGTTATGAACGATCTCAATCATCCATTTGAGAACGGGTCGAAGCAGGATAAGGATATAGAAACCCTGAGCATTCTTCTGGCCCATTGGATAGAGCACAACAAATCTCATGAAGAAAATTTCAGGGAATGGGCTGACAAATCCGAAAAACTCGGAAAAACAAAGGTTTCGGAGATGATATCAAAAGCAGCGGATTCGCTCAATGCTGCAAACTTATATCTTTTGGAAGCAAAAAAGCACATATAGGCAATAAGGGGAAGATGATACAGGATAATATTGAAAAAACAATAAGACAGAGGTGAGGGATATGTGCGAGTCTAAGGTGTTCCTTTTGGAAAATGGCGAGGAAAAACCTATTATGGAAGATGTGATTTACATCGAGCCCCAGGACGGCAGAGTATTTATGTATGACCTTCTGGGTGAGCAGAAAATTGTAGATGCGGTGATAAAGGAAGTTAAACTTCTCGACCATAAGGTAATACTGGAGAGTAAGAAAGATAAAAAATGATAGTGACGGTAGTAAACGGCACACAAATAGGCGCTAAGATCATCGAACTTTACCGGCTGATGTAAGAATTTATGCGCTGGGAACCAATTCTGTCGTCATCATAAGCATGATGAAAAAAGCGGCCAACAAGGTGTCTAAAGGAAGATTTCTTGAAACACTTCAAGAAATCTTCCAATCACTTTCTTAAATTGTCCCATTGTATCCCGCCCATACTCCTGTTATACTACTAATGAAGACATTAATGGTTGTGCTGGTCAGAATGAAAGGTTGTTTTTTGAACAACCTTAAACTGTGTACCATAGAAAGAAACACACAGCCATTATCGACACTTCTTTTTACTTTATCCAAAGGATGCAGTCGAGATTAAGATTTTCAGGTAAAGGAGGGAAAGCAGATCTGTCTTTAGCAAACGTTATCATATAACTGTCCTTCGATAATTAGCTTGTCAGTCTTGGTAGGGTAGGGCGAAGATAGCGTGGGCATCACTGTATCTACTAACTGGGTTTTTTGAAATAAAGATTTAAAGTTTTGACTTACTCGAAGTCTGATAAAATGAAAAAAACCGATGGAAAGGAGAGATTATTTTGGCCGAAAATATAAGGGTGCATTTTCCAAACCAGGGCAAGACGGTTCTGATGGATGACGGTGCCACTATCGCCGCTGCCTGTGCCCGGGCTGGTCTTTACCTTGACCTGGTCTGCGGCGGCAAGGGGACCTGCGGAAAGTGTAAAGTGGATATAGTCAAAAACGGACAAGCAAAAACGGTCCTGGCGTGCCAGGAAAAAGTCTGCGATGGGCTTGAAGTGCTGCTAAAAGAAGAACAGATAAGCAAAAAGGCAAACATCTTGACAGACAGTGATATAGTCCCCGTTGATTTTGATCCGGCTGTAAAGAAAGTATATATAAAACAGAAAGCCCTTGCAACGCCTCTCTGTTCGGGAGATTGGGAAACTATATCTGAAACGCTGGATGTCAAAATCAACACCCCACCCCTGGAATTACTTCAAAAGCTTTCCAAGACGGTCCACAGGCAGGATATAGACGGAATAACACTCACACTGTGGGAACACAATTTAATAGATGTGGATATCGATAACACCGTCGAGGATTTGTACGGTCTTGCCATAGATGTGGGAACCACTACAGTGGCCGCGTATATGTACAATCTCCACAGCGGGAAAAGGGTGGGGGTTTATTCTGCACTAAATGGACAGGTATCTGAAGGTGCTGACGTCATTTCAAGAATCGTTGCCTGTGTTAACAATCCCGATGGTTTAGCGAGACTGCAGGAAAGGATAATATCTACGATAAATCAGTTGATTCAGCAGGCTGTGTCCGAGCAAAATATTAATAAAAACGATGTGTATTACATTGCCCTTTGCGGAAATTCGGCCATGCAGCATCTTTTTTTAGGCCTGTATCCCGAGCACCTGGGAAAATTCCCATTTACCAGCACAGTTAAAAGTGATGTGGTAGCTCGGGCAAAGCAGCTCAATCTGTGGGTAAATCCCAATGCTGTGGTGCATTTTTTGCCACTCATCGGCGGCTTTGTGGGTGCGGACACCATAGCCGTTCTGCTGTCGCTTTCAGAAGACGAGCTTCTTGAACACCGGTTGATACTGGATCTGGGGACCAATGGCGAAATAGTCCTGGGAAACAAGGATAAGATGCTGGCAGCATCCACTGCGGCCGGCCCCGCCCTGGAAGGAGCTGGAATCCGCTTTGGCATGAGGGGAACCGTGGGAGCTATAGAAAGGGTGTCGCTTTCTGGGGGAAATGTCATCCTTAAGGTTATAGGAAATAGAAAGCCCATGGGCATTTGCGGTTCCGGATTAATAGATGCTGTGGCGGAAATGTTGAGAGCTGGCATCATTGATGAAAAAGGCAGGATGATGAGTAGAAAAGAATATGTTCAAAACTGTCTTCCGGAATACAGGAATCTGGCGGATCGCCTGGAAAAAATCAACGATGTCAACTGTTTTGTGCTCGCAGACAAAACACAGTCTCAACAAGCTGAAAAAATATATATTTCTCAAAAGGATATACGTGCCGTCCAGTTGGCCAAAGCAGCCATATATACAGGATGTATGCTGCTCATACAGGAATATGGCCTGAACCCAGAAAATATTAAAGAGATCCTTATAGCCGGAGCTTTCGGTAATTATATAGACATCGGCAATGGGCAATACATCGGTCTGATTCCTTCTTTTTGCGGCGTCCCAACACGCTCCATTGGTAATGCAGCGGGAGCTGGCGTTCAAAGATTTATGCTGTCACAGAAGGTTCGAGAAAAGGCTGTCAGGCTGCAAAAAAAGGTCGCTCACGTGGAATTGGCCTCAAACCCTAATTTTCAGCAAGAATATTTTAAAAACTTGAATTTTATTAAAAAAAACTGAGAGACTGGGCGAAAATAAATATTTCGCCCAGCCCCTCAATTTTTTTCATCTTCATCTTTATATTTTTCATTCGAGTTGATATCTGAAAAATATGACTCAGCATAAAGTTTACAGTAATCAGCTTTAAAATAGGTTATCCCCAGGCCGATAGGTTTATCTTCACGGTTGTACAGCTTTTGTTCCACTACCATCAAAGGCTGTTCGTTGTAAATATTGAGATGTTTTTTTATCTCTTCGTCTGGCATCTGGGCATAAATCACCAGTTGTTTTTTTATTGCAAAAAGTGAAGTGCTCTTTGCCACCATTTCAGGAAACGTGGCATAGTGGATCTCTTTTTCAACAATCGGCATTCCTTTGTAGTAGGGCAAGTATTTCACATCATAAGCTACAGGTTCTCCTTCGGTGAAAAAAAGCCTGCGAATGGAGATAATCTTCTTATTTGGGTTCACTTGAAGGCTGTTCATTAACTTATAATTGGGCAAAACTATATTGACCTCCAGTAACTTTGTCTTATCCACACTGCTGATGAAATTTTTCATCTCATTGTAATAAAGGGTGTATGTGTTGTGGTCCGGTTCCTGGACAAAGTTACCTTTTCCCGGAATGGAATAAATATAGCCCTCATTGGCAAGCAGTGCAAGGCCTCTCCTGACAGTCATGCGGCTTGCATTGTATGCCCTGCATAAAGCATTTTCGGAATAAATAGCATCTCCGGGTTTCAGTTCACCGCTATTTATTTTTTCTTTTATGTCATCTGCTATTCTGATATAAATTGGAATTCCCATATGTTACTCCTCACCTTATATTTTACCGAGCATTTCTTTGCAAAGTTTTACGCCAAGTGAAGCATCGTTGGTGAAACAGTCTGCGCCGATATAATCACAGGATTCCTTTGTCAAATAGTTGCCGCCCAAAATTATTTTTACTCTGTTTCTTATGCCTGCATCTACGAAAGCATCCACAATCTCTTTCATAGAGTCTATGGTGGATGTCAGCACTCCACTCAAGCCAACGATATCAGGTTTGTATTCGATGGCTCCTTTCAAAAACCTTTCTTTTGTCACATCTACCCCCAGGTCTATTGTCTCAAATCCATTTGCTTCCATCATACCTTTAAAGATATCCTTACCTATATCGTGCAAATCACCCTTTACTGTCCCTATAATAATTTTCCCCATTTTTTTGTTGCTGTTACAATAAAATTGCTGCTTTACCTCTTCAAGTTCAAGAACTTCCTTGAAAATGATGCCGGCCATGATTAAATCGGCTATGAAGTACTTTTGATTTTCATATAATATCCCCACTCTTTTTACGCCTTCTTTTACCAGGTCCAACAGCACCAGCGGTTCCATTCCTGAATTCAGCGCTCTGGTGGCCAGCTTCATAACCTTGTCTTCGTCCAGGTCCTCCACTGATTTTATAATCATATCATCCAGTGTTATGAGATTTCTCACGTTTTCTTCCTCCCCTCTCCATAAAAAACACTCGAATATTTCGAAATATATGAAGAATCTGCTGATCTGGTTATGAAAATTCCATCCTCAATAACCCTTTTTGTGTTCTCTTATCCCTTATGTTTTAATGATATCATTATTCCAATTATTTTTCAATGATATCCGATTTTTTGCTTACCCGTTGGATCGAGCTAATTATATACTACTTTGAATATATGTCGCTTTCATTAAAAAGTTAATTTTGCATTTTTCCATAAATGCTTGACATTTTCTGCTCACTGGTCTATACTGGAGATAGAACATGTATATACATATCCTCTGTTTCTATCCTTTCCTTTCAAAAGAATTTTGTTGAAAACGAAGGTGAAAATGCAAGCAGATCTTGACCTCAGTGTTTGCCCAGAATATTATTAATTTTAGAGGAGGCGGGGAGTGGGGATAAGAGCATGATTGACCTGAATAAATTGAATACAGGATAAGTACGCATCGATAGGGATTTGCTGCTACATATTCTGTAGGCACGACGGATCTTGAGGTGTTGGATTTCGATGCGTTGAAGTTTCAAAGTCTTGGGGAAATCGTATTCAACGGAATTATAGTCTCCTTGTGTAAGAGCAAACAATTTAAAGATACATGCGTTTTTGAAAATTTGTAGTGTTTTGCATCAGGCCAATACACCTGAAATAAAGTGAGATTTTAATAAAATGTGAAGGTGATAATATGTCTGATGTCAAGTTGTTGCAGCAAGAAAGAACGAAGCTTTTTCATGACCTGTATGACGGCAAGATACCCAAAAGGGTTCCCGTTAATGCAAACATGGGCGTGGAATTTTGCATTCAATATGCCGGCCTCCCCCTGGCAAAGACTCAATGGACCATGGAAGGCGTTGAAGAAGCCATGGATAGAGCCTGCCAGATCACAGGTTCCGACGGTTATCCCTTCGGGTTTACAAGATTTCCTGCTCCTCTACAGATATTGGGTTCAAAGTTTTCCGTCATGGGATCCGACGGGTTTATCCAGCATCCAGAAGTTACAGTAATGGAAGCGGATGAGTATGATGAACTTATAAAAAACCCCTACGATTTTATAATGGAAAAAGCTTTGCCCAGAACCTATCCCGAACTAGATACTGATCCTGTGACACGTTCGCTTGTCTTTGCCAAAGCAGCAAAAGCATTTTTTGATTCAATGGATGAATATGCAAAAATTGATGCTAAATTGAGCGAAAAGTACGGCTTTTATGTGACTCCTCCCGAATCCGTCGGGATGGCGCTGGCTCCTTTTGACTTTATCGCGGATGTTCTCAGAGGTTTCAAAGGCATATCCATGGACGTCAGAAGGTGCCCCGAAAAAGTAGCCGAAGCGTGCGAAGCGTTATTGCCTCTCACATTGAAAAGAGCAATTCCTCCGGTCCCTTCAAAATACGGTCAGACATTCATGCCCCTTCATATGGCCACATTCCTAAGGGAAAGCGACTTCGAAAAGCTATACTGGCCCACATTTTCCAGGACGGTGCAGGCTTTAGCGGATGTTGGCCAGCCGGTATTCATGTTTTGTGAGCATAACTGGATGAGATATCTGGACTATTTATACGAACTGCCTGAAAACACAAGAATAGCTTTTGAGTTTGGAGATCCCAAACTTGTTAAACAAAAACTCGGTAAAAGGCATATC
This sequence comes from Calorimonas adulescens, assembly GCF_008274215.1. Taxonomy (NCBI): domain Bacteria; kingdom Bacillati; phylum Bacillota; class Clostridia; order Thermoanaerobacterales; family Thermoanaerobacteraceae; genus Calorimonas; species Calorimonas adulescens. Next base: position 8,711 of record NZ_VTPS01000033.1, read on the forward strand.
CTTTCAGGTCTGTATCCTATGACATACCTTAAAACTGCTACAAAACAGCAATGCATAGATAAAGCAAAAGAATTACTCGACATTATGGCTCCCGGAGGAAGATATTATTTTGATTTTGACAAGAGTCTCATTTCACTTGATACCGCTAATGTGGAAAACTATGAAGCGGTGACCAGATATGTAGCTGAAAATTCTTATTACAGCAATGCTGGTGAACCTGCTGACTGTGATGAAAATGCGGGCAAAAAGTTTATAGAAACTGGCGATATAAAGCCATTTAAATCAAAATACTACAAGACTTGGGAAGAATATAAGGCCGAACACCCAGAGATACCTGCAGATCTCGAGCCTGTAATTGCCCAAAAACTGCAAATGTATGAAGAGATGTTTTTCATGTTGTTTTAATTTAAATTCTATAAATGCATTATATAAGTATTTTATCTTAAGTTTTCAATATAATTTTCAGTATAATTGTAGTTTTATATTAAATACAATTAGTATAGTTTTTTCTTGACATTCCATACTAATCGGTATATACTAGTTATGTAACATGTATATACAAATTTATTAATTTTAGGAGGGAACGGCATGATTGACCTGAATGAATTGACCCGGGCAGTAGGAGAACTGGACGAAGAGAAAGTAACAGAAATGCTGACAGAATTTGTGAACTCAAAGCCCACAGAAGAAGAGGCTCAGAAA
>NZ_VTPS01000034.1 GCF_008274215.1 Calorimonas adulescens
TTTTAGTTGTTCTTGAGACATTAGATAACGCACCTCATTCCCCATAGTGACATTTTATCACGATAGTCTACAAGGTGACATTATCATAAAATAACCACAGTCAAATTAAATTCCATATTGACATTTCAATGGGATTATATTAGAATATAGTTAAACGTTTTCGTTTAACGTTTTCGTAAAACGTTAAACCAAGGGGAGAAGGCAATGGCAACGATAAAGGATATAGCACGGATGGCCAATGTTTCCATCACTACAGTTTCCAGGGTAATAAACAAGAAGACAGACGGTGTAAGCGATGAGACCAGGGAGAGGATACTTAAGGTGATGAAGGACCTGAACTACCAGCCCAACAGGATAGCAAGGGGTCTTGTGACCAAGAGGACAAATACCCTGGGGCTTATACTGCCTGACATAGCGAACCCATTTTTTCCGGAGATTGCAAGGGGGGTAGAGGATACAGCCAACATATACGGTTATAACGTTATTCTGTGTAATACTGACGACCGTCCAGATAAAGAGGAACTTTATATAAATGTCTTGAGGGAAAAATGTGTTGATGGCGTAATATTTACCAGCGGTATAAACCCAGTCTCGGAGCATATAAAGCAACTTATGGATTGCAAAATGCCCTTTGTGCTTCTTGACAGGTACATGGATATAGACTGCCTGCCAGGGGTATACAGCGACGGATATGATGGCATGTATCAGGTTACAAGATATCTTTTGGAGATGGGCCACAGGAATATTGCATTTATTGCAGGGCCGGTCCATAGCACCACTGCAAAGCACAGATATGATGGTTTTAAGGCTGCTGTAGGTGAGTGTGGTTTTAGTGTAGATGATGCCCTTGTAGAAGAGGGCAACTATAAAATATCTGGTGGCAAGGAGGCTATGACGAGGCTTATAGGCAAGGGGAAGAGTTTTACCGCAGTAGTTTGTGCCAATGACCTTATGGCTGTTGGAGCTATGGAGGTGCTTAGGGAGAACGGTTATAGGATACCAGAGGATATCTCAATTACTGGTTTTGATGACATACAGCTATCCGGACTGATAGAGCCAAAACTGACGACTGTTGCCCAGCCATGCTATGAGATGGGAGCTATGGCTACAAGGATGTTGATTAAGCTGATTGAAGGCCAGGCCATGGATGAAAGGGAAATAAAGTTAAAGCCCAAACTTGTTATAAGGAATTCTGTAAAGAGGGTGGATTGATGAAAGCGATTGCAATAGGAAGTATAAATATGGATTTTACCATGAGTGTTGACCACCTGCCGGTTAAGGGTGAGACCATTGCCGCAAAGTCTTTTAAGGAGAGTGCCGGTGGCAAGGGTGCAAATCAGGCAGTGGCACTTTCGAGGCTGGGAGCGGATGTAATGATGATAGGTGCCGTTGGCAGGGATGGCATGGGCAGCATATTGATGAATTCACTAAAACGGGATGGCATTGAAACAAAGGGTATCAAAGAGGTAGATGCACCTACAGGCAACGCCTTTATAACTGTGGATGTGGACGGCAACAACACCATAGTGGTATATCCCGGTGCCAATTATGAACTGGATATAGGGTGGGTGGAGGCCTTTAAAGAGGATATACGGGCATCAGACTTTGTTATCCTGCAGATGGAGATACCCATTGACACTGTGGTGGGTTCTATTGAGCTGGCCAACCGGCTGGGGACCAATGTGATACTAAACCCTGCACCGGCTAAGGCTCTACCCGACCATATATACAGGATGATAGATATGATAATCCCCAACGAGACTGAAATTGCACTGCTTACAGGCATAGAGGACGTAAAGCAGGGAGCAAGAAGACTGCTGGAGAAGGGTGTGAAGAGGGTTGTGGTAACCCTCGGGGAGAAAGGATGCCTGTATGTAGATGCTGAGAGAGAGCTTATGATGGAAGGTAATAAGGTAAGGGCAGTAGACTCTACCGCTGCAGGCGATGCCTTTACAGCAGGCCTGGCCATATCCTTTGGCCGTGGTGATGACCTGAAATCGGCCCTAAAGTTTGCCAATGCAGTAGGTGCCCTTACAGTTACAAGGGTCGGAGCGCAGGATTCGCTCCCGACATATAAAGAGGTGGAGATGTTTCTAAGGAGGCAGGAGAAATGAAAAAGACGACTCTCATAAACCACAGGCTCTCCGAGGTGATAGCTATGATGGGGCATAAGGACACCATAACCATAGCTGATAGCGGCCTGCCCATACCAAAGGGCGTGGAGAGGATAGACCTTGCACTTACCAGAGGGATTCCTTCATTTTTGGATACATTGCGGGCAGTCCTTTCAGAACTCAATATTGAAGAGGCTATAGTTGCCAGTGAAATGAAAGAGGTCAGTCCAAATATCTATGATGAGGTAAAAGAGATTATTGGAGATGTGCCTGTAAGAGAGGTAAGCCATGAGGAACTGAAGGCCATGACAAGGGAGAGCATGGCTGTGGTCCGGACAGGGGAATACACGTCTTATTGTAATATAATACTGAAATCCGGGGTGGTGTTCTGAATGCCGCTTCTTGAAATGGCAGGCATAACAAAAAAATTTCCTGGCGTAAAGGCTTTGGATAACGTCCAGCTTGTACTTGAAAAGGGCGAGGTGCTCTCACTTCTTGGGGAAAATGGTGCCGGCAAGTCCACACTTATGAAAATTTTAAGCGGCGTCTACAGGATGGACAGCGGAGAAATAAGGGTTGACGGCAAGCCTGTTGAGATAAAGAATGTGTGGGATGCCGCCAGACTTGGCATAGGAATAATACATCAGGAACTCAGCCTTGTCCCCGACCTGACGGTATATGAAAATATCTTTCTTGGACGTGAAAGTAAAAATCCTTTCACCCGACGTCTGAATAAGGGTTATCTCATTAGAGAAAGTGAAAGGTATATGGAAGAACTTGGGATAAAGATGGATGTAAAACAACTCGCAAAAAACTTAAGTGTTGCCGAACAGCAGATGGTTGAAATAGCCAAGGTGCTCTCCATGGACTGCCGGATTATCATTATGGATGAGCCGACAGATGCTCTGACTACCAATGAGGTAAAAAAACTGTTTGAAGTAATACGGGCTTTAAAAAGCAACGGTAAGGGCATTATTTTCATAAGCCATAAAATAGAAGAGATCTTTGAAATAGCAGATAGTGTGGAGGTTTTGAGGGATGGACGGTACATTGGGACAAGAGCAGTAAAGGATACCACTCCTGACGAACTTATCAATATGATGGTGGGGAGAGAGCTTAAGGACAAGTTTCCAAAGGTCAAGGCTGATGCAGGTGATGTGGTGCTGGAGGTACGCAGTCTGAGTGTGCCCGGCATGCTTAATGACATAAATTTTAACGTTAAAAAGGGTGAGGTACTGGGGATTTCGGGACTTATGGGAGCCGGTCGAACAGAACTGGGGAAGACGCTCTTTGGGGTTTACAGGCATTCAGGTGATATTCTGCTGGAGGGAAAACCAATTAACATCAGGTCCCCCGAGGATGCCATAAAAGCCGGTATAGTATATTTAACAGAGAATAGGAAAGAAGAAGGCTTGTTTCTTGACAAGAGTGTGTCGTACAACATTACCCTGGCAAAACTCAGGGACTTTACCGGTGGGTTAAACAGGGTCTTGAAACCAAAGGAGCGTAGGGCAGTAAGCGAACTCATTGAAAGATTAAGGATAAAGACGCCGACACAATCTCAGCTCGTTGGCAACCTTAGTGGTGGAAACCAGCAAAAGGTGTCCCTTGCCAGGTGGCTTTTGACTGGGCCAAAGGTCCTTATTCTTGACGAACCTACCAGGGGAATCGATATTGGTGCCAAGGTGGAGATATATAACATAATCAACAACTTAAAGAGTAGCGGTACTGCCATAATAATGATTTCTTCAGAACTTCCTGAAATCCTTGGAATCAGCGACAGGATAATAGTAATGCATAAGGGCAGGATTACCGGTGAGTTAAATGATTTTGAGGCAACCCAAGAGAAAATAATGAAATATGCGGTTAACCTATAGGGGGTATTTATGTTGGAAGAAACTAAGAGCCGTAACTGGGAAATCCTTTTACGTAACATGCAGTCATTTATAGGTCTGATAATTTTATGTGTGGCTTTGAGTATTCTCTCACCGAGGTTTTTAACTGCACCCAACATCCTTAATGTTTTAAGGCAGACCTCATTAAATGCAGTTATAGCGATAGGGATGACATTTGTGATACTTACAGGGGGCATAGACCTCTCCGTGGGATCGGTTTTGGCATTCTCCAGTATAGTTGCTGCAGGAATGGCCCACTCTGGTGTCAGTGCAACTGCTTCCATACTGGTTGGGCTTATTATTGGCACTGTCCTTGGGTTTATAAATGGCCTGGCCGTCACCAAAGGTGATGTACCACCGTTTATAGCCACCCTCGCTATGATGACCATGGCAAGAGGTGCAACACTGGTCTATTCCAATGGGCAACCGAAGACAGGGCTTGGTGATGGGTTTTATTTCCTTGGAAATGCAAGGATTATGTCGATACCCTTCCCTGTAATAGTGCTGTTTATAGTTTTTATTATAGCATACTATTTGCTCGGTGAAACAGCCACGGGGAGGTACGTATACGCCACAGGTAGCAACGAAAATGCAGCAAAGCTCACCGGCATAAAAACCGACAGGATAAAGATGCTGGTCTATTCCATATCAGGTTTTACTGCAGCCTTAAGCGGTATGATTGTAACATCAATGCTCAATTCCGCCCCACCTACGGCGGGCACAGGAGCCGAGCTCGATGCTATAGCTGCGGTAGTATTGGGAGGCACAAGCCTTTCTGGAGGCCAGGGTGGCGTGATAGGTACAATAATTGGTGCGCTGATAATAGGTGTTTTAAATAATGGCCTCAACCTTTTAAATGTGTCCTCATACTATCAGCAGCTTATAAAGGGTGCAGTAATACTGATGGCAGTATTAATCGATAGGAGAAGAAGGTAGAAATACCTTTTTCAATAAAAAACCTTAGGAGGGGTAAAATGAAGAGGTTAGTATCAGCAATGCTAATAATGCTTCTTGTGGTAGGCCTGGCAGCCGGGTGTGGCACCAGTCAATCGCAACAGCAGGGACAGGCCCCGGCAGAGCAGAACCAGCAGAGTGAAGGCCCAAAAAAGATAGGTCTGGTTATATCTACACTCAACAATCCGTTCTTTGTCACGCTAAGGGATGGCGCACAGAAAAAGGCAGACGAGCTTGGATATCAGCTTATTGTCTTAGACTCACAAAACGATTCAGCTAAAGAATTATCCAATGTACAGGATGTACTGCAGCAGGGCATAAGCCTACTTATGATAAACCCCGTTGACAGCGATGCTGTGGTAAATGCTGTAAAACTGGCCAACGATGCAAAAATACCTGTAATCACACTGGACAGAAGCGCTAATGGCGGCGAGGTTGTAACACACATCGCCTCTGATAATGTAGCCGGTGGCAAGATGGCTGGTGACTTCATAGTAAACAAGTTGAATGGCAAGGGTAAGGTAGTCCAGTTGGAAGGCATTCCTGGAGCTTCAGCGGCCAGGGATAGAGGCCAGGGATTTGCTGACGCCATAAAAGGCACTCAAATTGAGGTTGTTGCCTCACAGGCTGCTGATTTCGACAGGACAAAGGGACTTCAAGTAATGGAAAACATACTCCAGGCTCAACCACAGATAGATGCCGTATTCGCTCAAAATGATGAAATGGCACTGGGGGCACTCCAGGCCATAGAGGCATCAGGCAGACAGGGTATAATTATTGTTGGCTTTGACGCCACTGACGATGCTGTTAAGGCAGTCAACGACGGCAAGATGGCAGCCACAGTAGCCCAGCAACCTGAACAGATAGGTTCTCTTGGCGTCGAAAATGCCGATAAGATAATAAAAGGGCAGCAGGTGCCGAAGTATATACCTGTGGACTTGAAGTTGATAACAAAATAAATTCAGTCTATAAAGACAAACTGCTGGCACTTTGCCAGCAGTTTGTCTTTATAACTGTAATTCTATCTACCTATAGTGTTTGTATAAAGGGCAATAAACCCTACTGTCTTAGAAACAGGCCCTATATATTGATTTTACCTCTTCTAATGACAGTTTATAAGGGTCTACCTTGAAGAGAGAACTCATAGCCTCCATAGCATTTTTAGACAGTTTTTCTATTTCGTCCTCTTTCACATTAAAGTTAGAGAGTTTTAAGTCTTCCATACCAATATTCTTAATCAATTTTTTAAGGGCGGTAATAAAGCATTGAGCCTGCTCCTCTTTAGTATTGCCTATGATATCCTCTCCCATCGCCCTTGCTAAGTCAATAAACCTATCGGGGGCTTTTGATGCCATAAAACTGAAATACGAGACTGAGAGCATTATAAGACCTGCACCATGAGGTATATCTGGATGATAAGCGCTCACTGCATGTTCCATGGAGTGATGCGAAACACATGATGATAGGGATTCCACGATACCTGCAGATGTGCTTGCCCAGGCCATAGCTGTGCGTGCCTCAATGTTGTTCCCGTCCGCCACTGCCTTTGGAAGATATTCTGTTATTAGGCTTACGGACTGCAATGCATGGACATCGCTGGCAGGCTGATTGACCTCTGCTATATATCCCTCCACAGCATGGAAGAAAGCATCCATTCCCTGATATGCTGTAAACTCAGGTGGAATGGACAGCATGAGTTCAGGGTCTACTATAGAAAGTGTCGGAAAGGTGTATCTGTAACCGAAGCCAATCTTTTCATTGGTCTCAGTGTTTGTTATTACTGCCCATGGGTCAGACTCAGTGCCTGTACCTGCCGTGGTTGGTATTGCAACGATAGGCAGCGGCCTGTTTTTTATTTCCATGCCCTTTCCGGTGCCGTCTGAGACATAATCCCAGTAGTCTCCTGGGTTCCTTGCCATAATAGCTATTGCCTTTGAAGAATCTATTGTACTACCTCCGCCGAGGCCTATTACAAAATCGCAGTTATTTTCTTTGGCTATTTTTGCACCCTCTGCTACATGGGTGGCAATGGGGTTGGGCAAAATCTTATCGTAGACAACGGATTCGACGTTGTTTTCCTTTAAATAGCCAATAACCCTGTCCAGATATCCATGTCTTTTCATTGAGTTATTGCTTCCTATGACAATCAAAGCTTTCTTTCCGGGAAGCGATAATTTTGTCAATTCCTTTAGCTTGCCTGGGCCAAAAACTATTTCAGTAGGCATAAAATAAGTAAAATTAGATTTCATAGGTACATTCCCCCTGGCAAATTTGCTTTTAATATTTTCAGCTTTATTATGGTACTTTTAGAAACAAAAGTCAACAGGGCTACAGCTTCAAATTTTATTTTAGATATAAAAGTGAAATCAGATTACCTGAGATTTCATAAAAAATTTCAGAAAATATCAGGTGAGGAGACAAGGAATGGTCTTGATAGCTGCGCACTGCGTAGATGTGGCGGGTATGTCTATGAATAGGCAGAATTTTAAGGTGACAATGTAAAAAATAGATGTATATAATATAAACTGCTGCTAAATAGCAGCAGTTTATTAAAGATTTTCTTCGGCTTCCTTTACAAGTTCATCCATCAAATCACTTACATGAACAATCTTGTCTACCCTGTAAACATTTTGACCACAAAAGGCAAAACCCTCGTCCAGATTTCCTTTTTGCGCATTTAAAAGAGCCTGTGCTATGCAGTAGGGGGCTTTTTCAGGTATACAGGTACGCAGGCAGTTATACTTGCAAAAATCAGGTGTCTTTTGACTTTTTTTGACATCTTCAAGAAAGCCATTTCTGATAGCTCTGCCGGGCATCCCGACAGGGCTGTTTATTATTATGACATCATCCTTTTTTGCGTTAACATAGGCCTGCTTAAACTCCAAAGAAGCGTCACATTCATAGGTGGCCACGAACCTCGTCGCCATCTGTACCCCGCTGGCGCCTAATTTCAGAAATTTTGCTATATCTTTACCGTCAAATATACCGCCTGCTGCAATGACGGGTATCTTTCTGCCATATTTCTCTTCATAGGGCTTTACAGCCTCTATGACCTCAGGTACAACATCCTCCAATCTGTGCTCATCTATGTTTTCCAGCTCTTCTCTTTTAAACCCAAGGTGCCCACCTGCCAATGGACCTTCTACTACAACTGCGTCAGGACAGTAACCATGCTTTTTATCCCAGGATTTGCATATTACACTGGCTGCCTTGGCGGATGATACTATTGGTACGGCTTTTGTCTGTGTGCCTTTTACAAACTCGGGCAGATTGAGAGGCAGACCTGCCCCTGAAATTATCATGTCTATACCCTCTTCAATGGCAGTCTTTACCATGGTTGCATATTCGGTTATGGCAACCAGTATGTTTACTCCTATGATGCCGTTGGGAGCCAATTTGTATGCCTTTCTTATCTCTGCTCTTAACGCCTCAATGTTTGCCTTTCTTATGTTTATGCCCCATTTGGGGTCGCTAAGAGACAGGTGCAGTCCAGATATTACTCCGATGCCTCCTGCATTGGCTACTGCAGAGGCCAGGCCAGACATTGATATGCCAACACCCATGCCACCCTGTATTATGGGTATCCTTGCTTCCAGATTTCCTATTTTAAGTGATGGAAGTTTCACGATTTTCCTCCTTTAATATACATTTTCACGTATTTATCATAACATATAAATACGCATTCGTCATCTGATAATTTTATATTGATCGCGTCAAGTATTTTTAGGTTATTAAAGACCTCACCATAATGAATTATCATAGGAAAACGTTATGTATGTTTAATCCAACATTAACAAAATTTATC
>NZ_VTPS01000035.1 GCF_008274215.1 Calorimonas adulescens
GCCCATATTCCCTTTAAAATTTTGAAGCTGTTTTTTATTTTTTATCCAAAAAAGGGGAGTGCCGCTAACACTTAAATAGTGTTTTGCGACACTCCCTTTCAAATTATCTATCATTAAGCCATCTGGTAAATTCGTCCACAGTCAATAATGGTTTCTCAATATCAAGTTTTTGTGCCAGTTGCATAACATAAGGCTGCTCCAGAGATGCCGTCCTTAATTTATCCCTATAGGAATACACAAAGCGTGTGTCACCGTCAAGAAGTACCTTTCCTCTATTAAAAACGATGACCCTTTCAAAGGTCTCTGCAACAAAATCCATATCATGTATGATCGTTATTACAAGTTTTCCCTTGTCCTTCAAGTATCTTATTATATCCTTGATTTTCTCTTTTCCACGGTAATCCTGGGCAATTGTAGGTTCATCAAACACGATGATATCCGTATCCATGGCTAGGATTGAGGCAATGCTTACAAGTTTTCTATCGGAAAGGCTAAGGTCATAGGGATTTTCATTTATACGATTCCTAAGTCCTACCAGGTCAAGGGCTTCTAAGGAATTGCGCTTTGCTGTTTTCTCATCCTGCCCTATATTTAAAGGCCCAAACATAACCTCATCAATTAATTTGCTTTTAAAGATCTGGTCATTCGGATTTTGAAAAACAAGTCCTATATATCGTGCTAAAAATGCTACAGATTTCTCCTTTGTGTTGTACCCCTTTACAAAGATATCCCCCTCAGTTGGCTTTAAAAGCCCTTTTAATAACTTGACAAAAGTCGTCTTGCCTGCTCCATTCTGCCCAATAATAGCTGTCGGCCTTAAATTTAAATCAAGGGTTATGCCGGCCAGTACTTCCTGCCCTTTTGTATATGAAAAATGCAGATTTCTAACCTCAATCTCACTCATAATATTTTCTCCAACCTCTCATGGGCTTCATCAATAGTAATGGGATAAAATCCGTTTTCATCTTTGATGTCAAGGTTTTTGCAAATCCTTGTATACACCGGTGTTATGACTCCGTACTCCTCAATGTCTTCTCTTGAAAAGACTTTTTTTGGGGTATCAAAATCAATCAACTTTCCGTCATGTAGCAACATCACCCTGTCAGAGTATGCTGCAATTTTTTCCATCTTGTGTTCAGCCATGACAATTGTCATACCCTGTTCGCTAAGCCTCTGTACAACCCGGAATACCTCCTCTGACCCCTGCGGATCAAGCTGAGATGTCGGCTCATCCAGCACAATCACCTCTGGCTGCATTGCAATAATACCTGCAATTGCCAGCCTCTGCATTTGACCACCTGACAGGTCAAAGGGGTTTTTATCCTTAAATTCATATAGGCCAAGTAGATTTAAAACATTATCAATACGTCGTTTCATTTCTTCAACAGGAAGACCCAAGTTCTCGAGTCCAAAAGCTACCTCTTCATAGACAGTTAGTTTTGAGCCGGTAATCTGATTAAATGGGTTTTGGAATACTAAACCAACATGGCTTGCTACCTCAGACACCTCTGTCTTTGATACATTTATACCGTTGACTAAGACTGTTCCTCCATATGACCCCTTGTAAAAGTTTGGTACCAGACCTACCAGCGCCTGGCACAGGGTCGATTTTCCAGCACCGTTCTGTCCTATTATACCTATGAATTCACCCTGCTCAATTTCAAAGGAGATGTCATCCAATGCAAGTTTATCGCTCAAAGGGTATTTATACTTCAAGTGTTCTACAGTTATAATTCTCATGAAAAACATCATTCCCTCCCCTGTATCAAACATCTTTTGAAGGCATAGGTTAAAAAGATGCTTTAAAATCATATGAAGATAAATCAGTGTACAAAGCGTAAAACAATAGAAATTATGAGAATAGATATTAATGACACCTGCATAACATCAGCATATTTAAAGGTTGTGCCTTCATTTAAAAATGTCTTTTTATACCTTGAATTAAAAGCCCTGACTTCTAACGCCATAGCCCTTTCTTTGGTGTCTATGAGTGAACTTATCACAGCAGGTCCTATGAGTGGTATAAAGGCCCTTATTCTTCTGGAAAAACTGCCCTCAACCTCCATCCCTCTTGACCTCTGTGCATCAATTATTGTGTCGACAGTCGACATCATCTGCGGAATAATCTGAAGGACCGAGCTAAAAACATATCCTATCCGGGGTGAAAGACCTTTTTTCACAAGTGCCTCCACAAGGTCCGAGGGTTTTGTTGTAAACATCAGCAGAGATACAGAATTAATTATGCTGTATATCCTCAAAATTATTTCGAGAGCATACAAAAGCCCTTCTTTGTAAAAAACAACAGTTCCAATAGCAAAGAATGGTGTCCTGTTATTAAAGTAATACAGACCCTGAATGATTATAACTGTTACAAGGATTATACTTGTAAATCCCACAATAGGGAGCACCTTTTTGATGACCCCTGCAATTATCACTAAAGTCAAACTGATTAGTAGAAATGCAAACGCTGAATTCAATGTCCCCATAATTATTGGTATAAGTATAGTAATAAGTACAAATATTATTTTGGTAATAGGGTCTATTTTATGAATAATGGAGTTCCCTTCCTGATAGAGGCTTAAAGTCCTCATTTAATTTCATCCCTTCTAAAACATAAGACTGTATAATACAGTCTTATATGGACTAACTACAACTCTTTTATCTCATCATCATTTCTATAAATGGATGTCAGTTGCCTGGGTAGTCCCTTATAAATACCATAACTTATAAGCACTGTTGCAATCTTGTCCGGCACATCTACTATAATCTCATCCGCAAATGATGCAATCCAGATAGGAATTTCTCTCGCTGATAGAAATGCAAACACACTGTCTCCCCATATATTGCCGGTCTGACCGCCCCAGAATATAACATTCAGAGGTGTTGACACTATGGCGGCTATCAGTCCTACAACCAACCCTGAAACAACTGCCATGGACCAGCTCTTAAACCAGCCTATATAGGCAAGTATACCAACCGTCAAACCAATGGCCACACTTGTTATGGCATAAACCAGTGAGATGGGGTCGGCTGTCAGCCCGTATATTATATTGTTTATTGCACCTGATATTGCACCAACAATTGGCCCTGCCATCATACTTGACAGCATAGTACCTATAGAGTCAAGCCAGAGTGGAAGTTTAAGGAGACTTGCAAAGAATTTGCCAATGTAGTTTATGCCTACAGCAGTAGGTATAAGGACCAGTGATGCTGTTGTGAACTTAAAAGACCACATGCTTCGTTTACCCATACAAATCCCTCCAACTTATTTTTATTTCAAATACATCAGTGCTCCCTCGATACGTTTTAAGAGGCACAAATGTATTGAAACGTCATTTTGACCTTACGGATTCATCCTGTCAATCCTAACGAATGCCTCTAATGCCGTTAAGATTTCTCTTCTTTCTCCCTCCATGCTCATATCTTCTCTCTCGGCATATTGGTTAATGTCTTCTTTAAGATCTCCTCGATATTCTGTAATTACGTTCAATACTGAACCTGTCTTTAGACCTCTAAGGCCACCAATCACAAATAGTGCCGCACTCTCCATATCTGCACCCAAAATTCCCTTGTTCCTCCAAAAATCGTCTATTTCATCCTCTTCATCCACGTAGAAACTGTCATGGCTTCTTATTAATCCATATCTGAATGGATACCCAAGCCTTCTCGCACTTTCTATCAGTGCAAACAGCACATCAGTGTCTGGAATTGCCGGATAAGCAGTAGAAATATATGCCCTTGATGTACCTTCGTCCCTAACAGCGCCAGAAGCAATTATTAAATCCCCTTTTTTCAGGTCACTCTGCAATGCCCCACAGCTCCCGATGCGTATTAAGGTTTTAACCCCTATTTTACTCAATTCCTCAACCGCAATCCCTGTGGAAGGGCCGCCAATGCCTGTTGAAACAGCCATTACTTCAATGCCCCTGTATGTACCGGATATGCAGTAATACTCCCTATTGTGAGAAAGTTCCTTTACGTTTTTAAGATAATCTGCAATCCTTGTCACTCGCCCAGGGTCACCAGGAAGTAGGGCATATTTTGCAGCATTTTTGCTGCTAAGCCTGATATGCGGCTGTAAAATCTCACTCATTTGTTCTCTTCTCCTTTTTCTAATTTTTGGTTCTATATTACGGCAATGATAATCAGCTGCTCTCACGATTTATCCATATCAATTATTATACATTTTTATTATATCATACCTTGTTGTATTATTTTACCATAACTTCTTTTAATATGCCATGTATACCTCTATTTTTATATACATGGCATATGGCAGGACATTTGCAAAGCGTGCCGGCGGAGAGGTCAGTTGCCCAATACGCCACAAAGATTTTCCCCAGAAGAGCTTATATACGGTAATATAAAAAGATGTATAGAACCTTTTGCCGGCAGTGGTGCAATTTTGTCTGAGGAGCTCTACGGCGATTGTTATAGATGCAGGGTGCAGGTCAGGCGTATAACAGACCACAATGGCAAACGGAGATGGCTTATAAGTGAAATGTTTATCACAAATTATGTATCTGAAAACGAAAAAGGATACACTTGTATCCGTATCCTTCAAAATTGCATAAAAGAGTACTGCCTTTATCTATATCTCCCCCTGTAATACTGCCCTGCTATTATATCTCCATCCTTAAGCTCATGAGCAGCATATACAGGCCAGTATGGCTGCCTCAACAGTACTCTGCCCAGTGCCACCATATCTGCCCTCTGGTTTCCTATTATCTCTTCCGCCATGTCTGGGCTGGATATCAAGCCTACAGCCACAGATGGTATTCCTGTTTCTCTTTTTACAGCCTCGGCATATGTGATCTGATAACCAGGATAAAGATCTATCCTTGGGGATAATAGGCCACCTGAACTGCAATCCACAATATCCACAAGGTCTTTCACAAGTTTTACTATCTCCACTGTCTCATTTATGTCTATACCACCATCAACAAAGTCAGTAGCAGATACCCTCATAAAAATTGGCATATTATCGGGTATGTTTTTCTTTACCTCAATTAATACTTCCCGCAAAAATCTCACTCTGTTTTCTCTGGAGCCACCATACTCATCACTTCTTGTGTTAGAAAGTGGCGACAAAAATTCATGAATGAGATAACCATGAGCTGCGTGGACCTCTACAGTGTCATAGCCAACTTTGACAGCTCTTGCGGCCGCCATGCCAAAAGCTTTAATTATATCTTTAATCTCATCTTTAGTAAGCTCTGACGGAACAGGATATTCATCACTCCACTTCATACTTGAAGGAGCAACAATCCTTTCGTATTTCACCTCACACTTCCTGCCAGCATGGGCAAGCTGTACGCCCATTTTGCATCCAGTAGAGTGCACAAAATCAACAATCTTTTTAAGCGGTCCTATCTGAGAGTCATCCCAGAGACCAAGGTCATTGGCAGTAATCCTGCCGCGCCTCTCCACTGCTGTCGCTTCCTGCATGATAAGCCCTACGCCGCCTATAGCCCTCGTGCCGTAGTGAACAAAATGCCAGTCATTGGCCTGGCCATCGTCACCAGCCGAATACATACACATAGGAGACATCATTATACGATTTTTAAGTTTGAGTCCCTTAATCTCATATGGTGTAAAAAGCTTGCTCATACAAAACACCTCCATATACAATTTTACCTCATTTAAGCTATGATACAAAAATATAGCCCGACCAAACCGGCCAGGCCAATGATTAGAACAGCAAATCTCACGCCTCATTACCAGTAATGCTGGCTTTAAGACCTCTCCTTGAATACCTTATAAGGCTCAAGGCAAATCTCACAAAAAGATCCAGCGTCATAGATATCCATACACCAACTACATCCATACCCAAAAATCTGGTGAGCAAAAAAGCAAGAGGCACCCTTACTGCCCATAGCCCTGTCCCAGCTACAATCATAGGCGCTTTTGTATCACCTGAACCTCGCAATGCTCCATTTATGACACCTGATAGATTTTGAGGAAGCTGCGCTAAGGCCATAAGCCTCAAGTATATGCAGCCGAGGTCAATTACCTCTTTTTCATCAGTAAGAATGGTCATAAATATCTGGGGATAGATAAAGAGCATGGCAGCACAGAATATTGTAACTATACCTGTCCAAAGTGATATCTCTCTTACATACTCCCCAGCCGCTTTTTCATCTCCTGCTCCTATGCTTTGTCCAACCAGTGCAGTAGATGCTATGCCAAAACCTTGAGCCGGCATATACGATATGGACTCAGCCTGGATGCCAAGCTGATGGGCAGCTAATGCCACATCACCAAACCCTATGACAATAATAGTGAGCACTGTGTGCGCTATCTGCCAGAAGACGGATTCCATTGCAGTTGGTATACCTATATGAAGGATCTCGTATGCCTCTTTTATCCTTAATTTTAAATTCTCCATACTAACATATCCATTCATTATTCCATTGTCCCCAAACAGTACATAGAAGTCAAGCATAGTACCCACACCCTGAGCTATTATCGCAGCCATTGCTGCACCTTTAATTCCAAAAGCTGGAAGTCCAAAAGGCCCAAATATAAAAATATAACCTGCTGCGATGTTTACTGAATTAATAATAAGTGCAATATTCATAGGTGTTCTGGCGTTCCCCATTCCCCTCATAACACTCCCTGATATGAGGACAATGACCATAAATGGAAGACTGTACACAATAGTATTCAAATAAATAACGGCATCAGATAGTAACTGTCCCCTTGCGCCCAATCCTATAAGGAAATACCTTCCGGCAAATATAATAATGCCGCAGAGAATAATAATTGCTGTAATTCCTATCACCAATGCCTGCATTGCAGTCTTTTTTACACCTTCTATATCTTTAGCCCCATACCTCTGTGCTACAAGTATGGTAGCTCCTGTGGTCACTGCATTGTACATGGCCCATACCATTTGCGTTATCCTGTTGGTAAGGCCTACTGCACCTATGGCCGTCACCCCTATATGCCCAACCATAGCGGTAGCAATAAAACCAACGGTCATCTGAAGTACCCCTTCAATAGCAGCCGGCCATACCATGGCAAAGATCTTAGCCCTCATCACTTTTTTGTTCATTTCCTTCACCCTGTTATATTATAACAGATAAAAGAAAAAAGGTAACCATAGCATTACCCATCAATATAGTCCTGCTCAATTAACTTATTGTGAGCCTGCATCCCTCAGATTATCACCATCACTATATTTACCACAGGTATAAGTATAAGCAGAATATTCCACTTTGAGATACCCAACGCTGCCTTTAGAAGTGTACCGTAACACCAAAGTGATGCAATTGAAAATATCATACCCAAAATTGCTATTATGGCTTCCACTATGCCAACCCCTATCTAAATTATACTCCTCATTTCTATTATACTTTATAGCAGATGAAAATGCAGCCACAAATTATTCTTTATTCTTTCTCCTTGTAAAATGACCTGATAAAATAAAAGCCGGATATAATCATAATCGTCCAGTTAAAGTAGATTGAACCAAAAAGCTCATGTAAACCCGGTATTATCTTAAGACCTATAAAATAATAGTTGATAACGCCCAATAATGGTATCACAGTGAACAGCAAAAACATAATATAGTTAAACCTGAGTTTTCCTTCTCTTCGCCATTCCTTAATAGCATCCTCAAGTCCCAAAAATATCCCCACGATCATTGGAAAAACTATGGTGCCTAAAAGGTAGGGCAGGTTATTATATGTGGCCTCAGCATTACTTTCGAAGACACCAATTAAATATCCAACCAAAATAGAGGCAAGGAAAGGAACAATTTGGGTAAGTTTAATCATCTGTTTTTTCACATTCAACAGCTCCTCACTAATAAACACCTGAAGTCAGGCAAATACTAATAATCCAATTAGTAATTATTTACAAGTGATAATGTCCACGAACTCCCCGTGCCACGCTTCAATGTAACATTTGAGTTAGCACCTACTTCATACATCTTATCAGTAATTTTTACAGGGGCCCAATCATAGTTTACTGAAATATTAAAAGAATTTGTTGATAACTTTATACTTTTATTTATACTTTTACTTTGATTGGCGTATTCACCGTTATATGCGTTAGTACCTGATTTTTAGCTCGTTCAATTAGTTCGTCCAAGCCTGTAATTTCTTTATTTTGTTTGATAATTTTTGCTTGTCCAGTTGAAGCAAGTGCTGATGTTTGGAAAACCAATATACATATCAGCATACAATAAATTATTCTAAAAATTTCCGCATAATTATGCCTCCAATCAAATTTTTAATATATATTCATTATAAATGCATAATTTCACCGCGTCAACATAATCTTGTAAATATTTTGTATAATAATACATATTAAATTATTATTTTCTCATATTACACCTTTCACTAAACACAAAAACCCTGTGATAGCTACTCAATAAAGTATCTATCACAGGGTTTTTAATATAAAGTCTGGCAGCGACCTACTCTCCCCTTGCGAGTACCAT
>NZ_VTPS01000036.1 GCF_008274215.1 Calorimonas adulescens
TTATTGTAATACATATCTATTATGGCATCGGTAAACTTATCAATTTTCTTCTCCACCTCCCTTACCCTTTTGTATCTGGGAAATTCGCTACTATCCAATACCTTCTTAACTGTATTTTTGGAAATACCAAGCATTCTGGCAATGGTCTTTTTTCCATAACCTTTGGAATACAAGTTTTGTATTGTATACCATTGCTCTATATTGGATCAACCCCTTCTCCTCCCCCTATATTATGTATGTTTTTTATTGATGGGGGTCAATATTTATTGTAAATCAACAAATGGTCCGATTTAAACTGACCCAGGATTCATATACAAATTATTCACAGGTTTATTTCAATTCTACAATGGTCCGATTTAAACAAAAAGAAAAAATTGAAAAAGAAAAGGCTCATTACTGTTTACAACCGGATTATCTGCAATGTATCCAATACCGATGATGGGCAATGTAGGTATTGCATTATCTGGATTACGTAGTTATGTAGCAAATCTTCATACTGAACTTGCACCCAAGGGAATCCATGTAGCACATCGTTCATTAGGCTTATTCATGAAACCTGGTACTGGCGCAGTCAATGACCCAGATGTAATTGCAGATATGTGGTATAATGTATATGCTGAGAAAAAAGGTGGCGAAGATGTTTATCCTGAGGGTGTAACACCGGCAACAATCATATTCTAGGATTCGGTATTATAGATATCATATTTATAAATAATAACAATCTATAAAATGGAGAAAGACCATGAAATAGCTTTTATCAGCTTCAAAATTTCATGGTCTTTTTATATTTTATCCGATTGTTAATTAAGCCAATTGAATCTCAGCAAGAATGATATAATTGAGTTTACAATAGACGCCACCTTATACATACTTTTGTCATCACTAGGCAGAATATCCAGCATGAGCTAAAAAATCACTTAGTCTCACAATTGCTTTTTATTATTAATAGCAAGTCCAGCCACCATCTACAACAATTGCCTGGCCATTGATATATGAGGAATCCTCTGATGCAAGGAACACTGCTACTTTGGCAATTTCATCCGCTTCACCAGGTCTGTATATAAGATTGGTGCCCTTCATGGCTATATCCATTCCATTCTTATTTGTGTGTTGCATAAATTCGCCCGTGCCAATCTCTGTTGTTATGGCACCAGGGCAGATCGCATTACATCTTATGTTTTTGCTGCCGTACATGTAGGCGGTATTTTTTGTAAGCCCTATTAATCCATGTTTTGATGCTGTGTAGATTGCACCTGCTCTGCAACCAAAAAGGCCTCCCACGGAAGCAACATTGATAATTACTCCGCCACCTTGTTTCTCAAATAGTTTCACTGCTTTTCTCATCGAATAAGCAGGAGCTTCCAAGTTCAATTTCATGACTTTTTCAAACATCTTGTCGTCAAAATCGCCTATAGGGCTGAAATCGTCCATAATTCCGGCATTGTTTACAAGAATATCTAATCTGCCAAATCTTTTCACAGCCTCGTCAACCATTCCTTCAACCTGAGCTTTATCCATCATATCACCAACAAATGGAATAAGTTCGCCAGGATATCCTGCAGTTTCTTTGGCAAGTTCATTCAATCTTTCCAATCTCCTAGCAACTGCGAGCACCTTGGCGCCTTCCTTTGCATACATTGCTGCAATCGCTTTCCCCATTCCTGCACTTGCACCGGTTACAATGGCGACTTTGTTCTCTAATTTCATCTGTTATCCTCTCCCACCTATTTCTATATGATATAAATTTAACTACTCCCAGTATATATGACTTTATTGCAGTTGTCAACTATTTATCAATAGAAACGTAATTCTCGCCAGTAACAAAGCATTTGGGAAATAGTGGAGCTCATGGGAGCCCATGTGTTTACTGCTGCAGTGTTGGATAGACTATTACATCATGCCCATATAATTAACATAAGGGTTGATAGCTACAACCTAAAAGGCAGTATGAAAGCCGGATTGTGTGGTAAACCACATAATTAATTAAGAAAAGATAGGGTTGGTCAATTTAAAACCTTTGAAGATGTGCTATTTTAGATTAGCTATCGACATTAATTGGTTTAACACCTGAGACTTATACCTCGATTAGTGGACGTCAGCATTATTTTATTGAATAAATCGCCTTATTTCAACCTGGTAAAAATTGTTGGTCCATTGTATGGAATGGATAGAGATATGGGATAGAAAGGACTGATTGCATTAAAATTTTTCGATGGCAAATGGATATGCGAACTTACTGCATCAAGGTATATGGATAAAGTGAATTAATAATTTACCGCCACTTTATGAGCGTAAAAACAACTCAACATTAATTATAAAAGGCCCCTCTTCTTCGGAGGGGTCTAAATTTATTCTTAGGTTGAAGCACTAAAAAGTTTTGAATAAAAAATTTAAAGGAAATTCTTCTTTTATATATCCATGCCAGCATTGAACCCGGATGTAGTTGAAGTATACAGGTTTCCGCGGTTAGTTGTACAATCACCGACATAATATACTTCATCTGCCAAATCCGCAAATTTGCTTGCTTCCTCTATCTTCGGCTTAACTCCCAGTGATACAATGAGGGTATCGAAAGCAATATTCTTTATTCCGTCTTTCCCTTCTACAACAGCAGTGTTGACATTTACCCTTAAAAGCTTATGATTTGCAAGGATTGTCACGCCTTCTTCCTTCAGAAGCTTAATCAGAGCGGTCATCGGAATAGGTGATACATCTATCATCTCTTTTTCACTTACCATTTCAACAATTGATACTTTCTTTCCTTTGCGAGCAAGATCAAGGGCAACTTCACAACCTGTCAGCCCTCCGCCGGCTACGAGGATGTTGTCTCCTACCTGAACATTTCCAGCCTCAAGATCGCCGACCCAAACCACATTCTCACCATCCAGGCCCGGTATCGGGGGTATGTTGGGTTCTGCACCCACTGCGACAACAATTGCGTCAGGATTTTCTGCTTTTATTATTTCAGGGGTAGCCTCAGTAGCCAGCCTGATTTTGATACCAGGATGTTTTGCAGTCATTCTAATGGCCCAATTGAGGTATGCTTTTAGATCTTTTTTAAATTCAGGAGCTACTGCCATATTTAAAGTACCGCCTAATTTTTCAGATTTTTCGAAGAGCACTACCTGATGGCCGCGGTCTGCCGCTGTGCGCGCAGCTTCCATTCCTGCTGGGCCACCTCCAATTACCACAACCTTCTTTTTTTTATCAGCAACTGCTGAAACGTTTCTAAACTCTAACTCTCGCCCAGCCAGCGGATTTACCGCACAAGCCACACGTAGCCCAAGAGAGCCGTGAGTGCGATTCAAGCAGGTTACGCAGCGGATACAGGGCCTGATTTCATCTTCTCTCCCTGTGCGTGCCTTATTTACGCAATCCGGGTCGGCAATTAGTGTGCGTATCATAGCGCATATATCAGCATCGCCTCTTTCTAATATCTCGGCGGCAAGGTCTAAATCAATAGAACCCACTGTAGTAATCGGCACTTTAATTCCGGCTTTCTTTAGTTCTGCGGCATAATGTACGTTATAGCCTCGCTTTAGATAAGTGGGCTGAGTGGTTATTGGAACCAATTCGTCAATCAATAACATTCCTGCTGAGACATGAAGAAGGTCAATTTTGTCCTGGATTATTTTTACAAATTCAATGGTATCCTCCAATTTAACTCCACCGGGCACCATCTCCTCGGCGCTAATACGGAATTCTATGGCAAGTTTTCTTCCGACTCTCTCCCTTATGGCATCCAAGAGCTCGCAGGCAAAACGGGCTCGATTTTCTATGCTGCCGCCATATTTATCTGTACGGTGGTTAAACAACGGTGAAAAGAAGTTGCTGATAAGTATTCCATGCCCTCCATGAAGCAAGACCATGTCCATTCCAGCTTTAAGAGCGCGTTCTGCTGCATCGGCAAATAACTTGATCCAATTATTTATATCTTCTTGAGACATCATATCGATAGGCGACTTGCCTTCAGGCATTTCATGTCCAAATGCAAATCCAGCGAGTTCGATCGATGCCTTGGCTCCATACCGATGTACGGCATCCGCCAACACAGCAAGGCCCGGTATTACGTTATCGCTTCCCATGTTCACACAAAAACCGCTGGGCATACCATTGAGAGGTGTCACCATAGAAATACCTACAGTGACTATACCTGCACCACCTTTTGCTAATTGACGGCTCCATTCAACGAGCTCAGGTGTCACCAGACCATTTATGTCGGCTAAACGCGGAGCAGCAGGTGAGGATTCTATACGGTTTTTCACCAGCATGTGGCCAATCTGAATGGGTTCGAAAATCTTCTTATACTTAGGGTTCATCATAAAAATTCCCTCCTTGTAAGATATATTTAAACATCCATGATACAAAACGAGTCGCCATAAGAGAATGAAGATATCCTTCAAATTTTATGTATAATCTACTTAGCGGCTGGTTAAGGCAGGTTGTTATTCCTTGGTACCTCGAGTCTGAGATTTAGACTGAACTATAACATTCTTGAACTCGAAGGACTTCATCCTATGGCAGTAAATGCCCAGTATATAAAAATGTACCGGTATGTCTCCTGGGACAGGAGTCACTCCACGTAATAATGAAAGTGCTTTTAATTTCCTACAGCCTCACATTTTTGGAAGGACCACTCATACTGTAAAAGGTTGCCTCAGCCTCATCGGCACAAAAGATTTCGTAAATAGGATCATCCTCGCTGTACAAACTCCTGAGAGAAGGCATGGTGTCCAGTGCCGCTTTTTTGGACTCGCGGCTAGTGATGAAGACAGCTTTGCCTTTTAGACGAAGCCATTCACCTGTTTTTGCTGTAGCGCTTATTTCAAATTTAGGGTTGGCTTTCAGCTGTCTATAGACATCTTTTTGATTATTGGTACAGAAGCATAGCTTACCTTCGTATTTCATTACAAAACCAAAGGGGCGTACCTTGGGCGTATCCCCGTCTATGGTTGCCAGATAAAAAGGTGAGTTATCTTTTAAAAACTGTAAAACTTCATCCATCATCCTTTACTCCTTTCGATTTTTTATGATATTATTATAGTACATAGAGATAAATAGAACAAGTATATAGAAATAACTGTTTAAGTATGATAATAATGAGTGATGGGGTAATGTGGTATGAATAAGAAAGATATGGTAAATACAATGGATTGCCCGGTAACGTATGCCTTAAATATGATTGGAGGGAAGTGGAAAATTCCAATCCTGTGGACATTGAGCCAAAATCGTGTACTTCGGTATAATGAGTTGAAAAGAAAGCTGAATGGGATTACCAACATGATGCTGACTCAATCCCTAAAAGAGATGGAAAGTTGCGGTCTGATACACAGAGAACAGTATCCGGAGATACCTCCGAGGGTGGAGTATTCGCTGACACAAGCAGGATTGGAGCTTTTGCCAGCCATAGATGAACTTGCAAAATGGGGTGCCCGCCAAATGGCATTGCGACATACTGGGAACAATGAGTCACGTTCAGAGTAACAACATGTTTACTGCACTTGCTGTTGTTTGTCATGACGAATTAGAGACCATATAGATATTTTTGGTTTGAACTGTGTTGCCTGTAAATGAGAGTGGCATATTCAAATGAGTGGATTTGTATAGATATAGTTGATCTAACTTAAAAGGAGCATAATATTAAGTGCAGTAACTGTTATCCCGATAACCCAGAGGACGATTTTTGAAAGAGGGTTATTAGCGTATTTCTTCATGACTTTTTGAGAAGATGTAAGGCTAATCAGTAGAAATATTGTTATTGGCAGTTGAATGCTCAACAGCATCTGAGATATGACCAGTCCTTTGAATGGATCGCTTATAAAAAATATTATAATTAGTGCGCCAATTATGGTTAAACCTACGCCTGTTTTAGTATGGCTATCGTGTATATCATATGGCTCATTAAAGATTCCAGCATAAATTGAACCCCCTGCCATACCTGCAGTTATGGTTGAAGAAATTCCTGAAAATAAAAGTGCAATGGCAAAAACAATAGATGCAGCATTGCCTAAGAGTGGTTTTAATAGAGCTTGTGCCTGTTCAAGCTCAGTTACATGGATACCCTGTTTGAAAAATGTTGACGCAGCAATAAGAATCATGGCACTGTTTATTGCCCATCCTATAATCATAGAGAATAACGTATCTGCGAATTCATATTTTAATTGTTTCTCCATTATTTTTTCATCTTCCAAATTCCATTGTCTGCTTTGTATAACCTCTGAATGTAAAAATAAATTGTGTGGCATCACAACAGCTCCAAGTACACTCAATATTATTGTACTTGAACCATTAGGAAATGATGGAGTTACCCAGCTTAAAAGGGCTTTTCCCCATTCAATATCGGTGAGAGTCAGTTCAAAGACAAAAGAGATGCCTATAATTGAAACAAAACCTATTATCCACTTTTCTATTTTTTTATATGAATTAGAGTAGAGCATATAGCTTACAAGCAGTGTAATTAAAATGCCCCCCAGTTTTAATGGTATTTTAAACAACATGTTCAATGCAATTGAACCACCTAATATCTCAGCCAGTGCTGTTGATATTACGGCTAAAATTGCGCTTACAAGTACCAACTTACTTATCCAAGGTTTTAAGTATTCTGTTGCAGCCTCAGAAAGGCATTTTCCTGTTACAATACCAAGATGAGCAGCATTGTGCTGCAAAACAATAAGCATGATTGTTGATAATGTTACTATCCATAAAAGCTTATACCCATGGTCTCCACCTGCTGCAACATTTGAGGCCCAGTTTCCAGGATCGATGAAACCGACGGTTACTAAAAGGCCTGGCCCTATGTATTTGAAAAAGTCCATAGCCATAAGTCTGGGTGCATGTGCTTTAGAAGGATTCTTATGAAAAAATTTCTTAAGCATATCAAGGACCTCCTGCATCTATGATTTGTAATACCACTGTAGAAATAACTGTTATCAGATATATTATAAGCTAAATAAATATAGACGGTAAATAAAAACATAACCTAAAATATAAAGGGGCTGTTGCACAATGGACTAAATAGTTCATTGTGCAACAGCGCTTTTTTTTATTGCGTAAAAGCAAATACGGGTACCGAAGTACCCGTATAAGC
>NZ_VTPS01000037.1 GCF_008274215.1 Calorimonas adulescens
AGCCCCCCATATTTTGATTCTTTAAGGTGACATTTTCATGCGATAATTAACCACATTTTGGCCTATTTTTAGGTGACATTTTTAAAAGATATTGACATATGGAATTTAATTTGACATTTTAAAATTTGCTAAGTTTATACAACACAGGAAATAGATTTACCTATTTCCTCAGTGTGGCTGCTATTCTCTTTGGATTTTTAAAGAGCTCAAGGGCACTTATTATGTCTTTTACCACAATATCAGACTTTAATAGTGCTGCAGCAGATGCCCCTTCGTCACCTATTACACAGATTGACAGGTCATCCACCTCAAACATACCTGTGTCATTATTCCCATTGCCTATACAGGCCGTATCACCTGCAAGGCCCATGACAAATGTTTTCTTTTCTTCAGTGTCCTTTACTATATGTACCTCTCCCTTGAGCGGCTTTAAAAGTTCTTTAGCTGTGCCATATGTATCTGACGTAAGGACGTATACCTTGTATTCAGTGATCAGGTTATTTATAAGGGATATAGCCTCCATAATCGGAGCTCCATCCCTTGCAAATGTGCCATTATAGTCTAAGACAATATTGTTTATATCAAGTGTCTTATATCCCGGTATATCTATCCTCATGATTACACCTCAATCCAACAAGGATGATGTGGCCACAAATACAGTGACATCACCATAAATCTTCGCCTGGCATGAAAGCCTGTAATTCAAGTATGCCTTGCCCTGAAGTGCAGCTTTTTCTTTTTCTGCCATAGGGCTCAGGTTTTCTTTGCCGTTTCTTATTATTACCCTGTATGTGGTGCACTGTAAATTGCCTCCGCAGTAATGCCTCATAACAATATTGTTGTTCATAGCCGCCTCCAAAATCGTGGTTCCCTTTTCTACTTCCACGGTCTTCTTCTCTGGTTCAAAGGTTAAATGATACTTCATTTATTTTCCCCCCTCCTAATCCATTAGTCCAAAATTAAAGAATGTCTCCCTGCATATGGCTATCAGTTTTCCATCCTGATTGTAGGCCTCACCCTCGGATACCACTGTGCTCCTGCCGAGGTGGACAACTCTTCCCACAACCTTTATGGTATCGCCTAACCTGGCCGGTGCAATGAAGTTCATGTCCATATCCAGTGACGTTATACTATATCTTCCCATAGTCCTCACTGCCATGCCCATAGCAGTATCAAACAATGAAAACAACATCCCTCCATGGGCATTCCCTGCAGGATTCAAATGCTTCTCCTGTATCGTAGCTGTAACCTCTGCCATGCCCCTGTCCAGCATGGATATATCAATGTCCAAGAGCCTGTGATATGGGGTATTCTCATTCATATCAATGAGCTCATTAAAAAGTTCTCCATCTATCCCCTTATTTACTGCCCTTATCCTCATACACAAACCTCCTGTTATCTCCTAACCCTCCTTAGATGCCAGATAATCTATATCTGCATAGACACCGCTCTCCATCACATTAAGCTCTTCTCATCCACCACCTGGGTACCTGCCCAAATATCTCCGTTTCTCCTGCCGTATGGGTCATTAATTACCCTATAAATCTCTATTATCCATATAATCATCTCTACCATCACGCCCACACCCCATCCTACAAGGGGTATGACCATAATCAGGTTGGGTATCGCAAATATAATGTTTCTCTTCACAGAATCACTGTAGTTGGCAGGTCCAAACCCGGTCATGGTCTTTAAACCCAGAAGCTTTTTGCCTATGCTCTGTCCATCCATAAGGCCGTCCCTTAAAAGCATATATAAAAAGCCAAGAAGACCACCAACAGCCGGGATTAAACCGCAAAGATTTGCTATAGCTGCATCAATGGCATATGCAAATACCCTTTGCAGTATATCCGCCTTTTTGTACACTGTTAATAACCCCCCCTTGCCATAATTTAATTTTATTATATAACAGTTATTTCTAAAATCCAAATTCACACAGAACAAACAGGATAAAAAACAGCCGCAATCATGCGGCTGCTGTGATAGTAACCTGTTTTATTATACTGCAGTCCATCCACCATCCACACAAATGGTCTGGCCAGTTGTATAGCTGGAGGCATCAGAAGCCAGATACACCACGATGCCGTCCAGTTCCCCGGGTTGGCCAAGTCTCTTCATAGGACACCTTGAATTCAGATAGTTTTTAAATTCCTCAGAACAGATTATATCCTGGGTCATCTCAGACTCAAAGAATCCAGGACCTATGGCATTTACAGTAATATTGAACTGAGCCAGCTCTCCGGCAAGGGCCCTTGTCAGGTTTACCACGCCGCCTTTCGAAGCATGATACGCAGTAACCGGCATTGCCGCATTGCCTACAACGCCCCACATGGATGCCGTATTTATTATCCTGCCGTAATGTTTTTCCTTCATGTGTGGTACCACGTGTTTTGTAAAAAGATATATACTCTTTAAGTTAGTATCCAAGACCTTATCCCAGTCCTCTTCGCTGAGGCTTTCAACCCCATCACCTGCTGCTACACCTGCATTGTTCACAAGTATATCAATCCTGCCAAACTCATCCATCACCCTGCTGACGGCTACTTTAACGTCCTCTTCCCTGGTCACATCACACTTTATTGCCAGTGCTCTTCTGCCAGTTGCCCTTATCTCATCACAAAGGGCTGTAAGCCTGTCATATCTCCTCGCCACAACCGCTACGTCAGCCCCCTGTGATGCAAGAGCCTTAGCAAACTGCACCCCTAATCCGCTGGACGCACCGGTAACTACAGCAGTCTTACCAGTCAAATCAAACAGACCACTCATTTCTAAACCCCCTTTATAAAGTTTCTTTAATTATATTATATCATAATTTTTCCAAACAAATAATAATTATATGTTAAAAATTAGTCATTAACACAATTTTTTATTGTATCTTTCGGTCCGAGCTTTAGACTAAGACAACCTGTAAACTCAAAATAAAAATATAAAAAAGCCTGGCATATGGCCAGGCCTTTTAACCTTATATATGCTCAGGCTTTCTAAATGAGTATCTTATCAGTGTGTAGACCAGCACCGCAAAGAACAGCACTGTTACATATTTCCCTGTAACAGGATTGGCAAAACCCATTTTTACACCTATAGAAGCAAAGAACGCCATAATAATACCTACAATAGCATCTCCTGCAATAAGCCCAGAACTATACAGTACACCGTTTTCTACTTTTTGCTTTAATACCTCCACGTTCTTTTCGCTCCTGTCAAGTATTCCCCTTACTATACCGCCAACCATTATCGGCACGCTGGTATGTATTGGCAGGTACAGACCGATAGCAAATGGCAGGGAAGCAAAACCAAACAGTTCAATTACAACCGCTGAAGCCGCACCGGCAAATACAAGACCCCACGGCAGATTTGCATTCATGATACCCTGTATAACCAGCATCATGATTGTAGCCTGAGGGGCACCCAGTTCCTTTGACCCAAATGTATAGGTATTATTTAGCAGCACCAGTATGTATCCTATCACTGCTGCCGAGGCTGCAACACCAATGATCTCACCCACCTGCTGTCTCCACGGCGTAGCGCCAACCAGGTATCCTGTCTTTAAGTCCTGAGATATATCACCAGCTATGGCTGCTGCCGTACATATGACAGCACCCACGCTAAGGGCAGCCACCATGCCTGAGGTGCCTGAATAACCTATGGCCTTAAATATTATAGTAGTAAAAAGCAGTGTAGCAATTGTCATCCCGGAAACAGGGTTTGATGAGCTTCCCACTATGCCAACCAGTCTTGATGACACGGTTACAAAGAAAAAGCCAAATATGGCTACCAGTATGGCTCCCATAATACCAACTGGAATCTGTGGTAGAAATGCCACAGCCACAATAACAATTGCAAAGCCTATAAGTATAATGTTCATAGGGAGGTCACTATCTATCCTGCTGTTGCTGCCCTTAGAAGCGTCCTTAAATCCACCCAAGGAGGAAGAAAAGGCATTTATAATGGTGGGAATAGATTTTACAAGGCTTATGATACCGCCTGTAGCAACAGCACCGGCCCCTATATACCTGATATAAGTGCTCCATATACTCCAGTAATCCATTTGAGATATCGGTACAGTCCCGGGATAAATGGTTGATTCACCGCCAAACATGGAGATCAGCGGAATAAACCCAAGCCAGCCTAAAATGGCCCCTGCCAACATGTATGAAGATATCTTCGGCCCAATGATAAAGCCCACACCCAATAGAGAAGGAAATGCATCTCCTCCAATGGCTGCATTTTTCCATCCCTTTATCTGCCATTCAATCTCTGACGGGAAGAGCTTCAAACCATCTGCTATATACTTAAATATAGCACCTATGCCAAGACCTGCAAAGACAGTCGAGGCATTGACCCCACCAACTTCACCGGCAACCAGCACTTCAGCACAGGCTGTGCCCTCTGGATAAGGAAGATTGCCATGTTCTTCCACAATCAGGAATCTCCTCAGAGGTATCATACTGAGTACGCCCAATATGCCTCCAAGAAACGTAATCAGCGTAATCGTAAGCATGGATGGGGTCTCACCCCACATGAACAGTGCCGGGATTGTGAATATGGCACCGGCCGCTAAAGATTCTCCGGCAGAGGCTATGGTCTGGACCATGTTGTTTTCTAAGATTGAGTTACGGCCCATCATACCCCTTATAATGGCCATTGAAACAACAGCAGCAGGTATTGAGGCACTGACTGTCATGCCTACCCTTAAGCCGAGATAGGCGTTTGCTGCACCAAAGACAATAGAGAGTATGATACCAACAATGACCGAAAATACAGTAAACTCAGGTGCAACCTCTGATGCAGGCACGTATGGCATGAACTCCTCGCCAGGCTCCAGTTTCCTGAATGCCTGCTCGCTCAAGCCCTTCTTTTTGGCTTCCATCTATTCAACCTCCTTTATTATAATTTCATGAACATTATAACATAATATACCTGTTGCCACAATATAGATTCTATTGCAACTATGTATTGTTATAGTTTCATATTGTTATTATATTCACCCGTATAAATCGACTCATCCCTGTATATAAGGCAGTTAATCGCAATAAATCTTGGAGAAAATTTCAACCTGCTATAAGCATAATTATCCATTAAAGCCATATTAAAACCGGGACTATAAGCCCCGGTCAGTTCTCTAAGTTTATTTTTCCATATATTCTACAGCTTTTTCCATCCTCTTTATTGTTTCCTCTTTTCCCAAAAGAGCCATTATGTCAAACAGGCCAGGCCCCGTCGTCCTCCCTGATATGGCAAGCCTCGTCGGGTGGAACAAATCTCCGCTCTTTATGCCGCTCTCCTCAATGAGTTTCCTGTAAGCCCTTTCTGTGTTTTCTATCGTAAAGTCATCCACAGCCCTTAATGCTTCTATGCCCTTCTTTAGTATGTCGGCCGTACCATCCTTCTTAAAGTATTTGTTTACCCCTTTCTCCTCATATACATAGTCAAACCTGAAGAAATAACTGGATGCTCTGGCAAGGTCAACCAACGTCTTTTCCCTCTCCCTGACCCTCGCCGCAACCTCCTTTACCCTCTTAATATCCTGATCGTTATAATCCTCAGGTATAAGCCCCTCTTTAATATAGAAGGGGAGGGCATGTTTTACTACCTCATCCAATGGCAGGTCTCTCATGTATATGCCGTTTAACCATGTTAGTTTTGTGGTGTCATATATGGCTGCGCTTTTATTTACCTTTTCCAGTGTGAACTCTTTTATTGCCTGTTCCAGTGTGATTATTTCATTATCTCCCTCCGGAGACCAGCCAAGGAGTATGAGATAGTTTACTATGGCCTGCGGAAGATATCCCTGTTCTCTAAACTCCTCCACAGAGGTGGCACCGTGCCTCTTAGACAGCTTGCTCCTGTCCGGCGCCAGTATCATTGGCACATGGGCAAACTCAGGTATATCGTATCCAAGGGCATTATAAATCAAAACCTGTTTCGGGGTATTGGATAAATGTTCTTCTGCCCTTATGATATGGGTCATACCCATAGCATGGTCGTCTACAACTGCCGCAAAGTTATACGTGGGAATGCCGTTAGACTTCATAATGACAAAGTCATCCAGAATGGAGTTGTCAAAAGTAACCTCTCCCCTTATGATGTCATTTACCACTGTTGTACCCTCTGTAGGTACCTTAAACCTGACGACCGGCTTTCTGCCCTCAGCCTTAAACCTCTCTATCTCTTCTGGAGTCAGGTTTTTACACCTGCCACTGTACCGTGGCGGAATCCCTGCTTTTCTGGCTTCCTCCCTGTTTGCCTCTAGTTCCTCCGGCGTACAGTAGCAGTAATATGCCTTCCCCTCAACTAAAAGCCGCTCGCACGCTTTCCTGTAGCCATCCAGCCTTTGGGATTGAAAGTATGGACCATATTCGCCGCCCACCTCCGGCCCCTCGTCCCATGTGATGCCAAGCCACTTCATGCTGGAAATTATCTGGGATACCGAGTCCTCTTTTAGCCTTTCTAAATCAGTGTCCTCTATCCTCAGTACCATCTTGCCGCCGTTATGTCTTGCAAAAAGCCAATTAAAAAGTGCTGTCCTTGCCCCACCTATGTGTAGATATCCAGTGGGACTCGGTGCAAACCTAACCCTTACATTGCCCATTAAAACCTCTCCTTTTATACTCTTTAAATTAAGTTGCTTCCGGTAAACAATATCAAAAAAATATTGCCGTATACATTCTGTATTATTATAGCGGATTTTACTCGTTTGTTCAATTAAATTAATTACAATTTTGTGGTTATTTTATGATAATGTCACCTTGTAGACTATCGTGATAAAATGTCACTATGGGGAATGAGGTGCGTTATCTAATGTCTCAAGAACAACTA
>NZ_VTPS01000038.1 GCF_008274215.1 Calorimonas adulescens
AGTAAAGTTTTTATGTGCTGCCATTGATTTTGACCTCCCTTAAGAGAAATTTTATCATTTTGTGTGTTTTAGTCCAATTCTCTTAAGGGGCCAATATGCGGAGAACACTATGGTTAAAAAAGAAAAAAACCCCAGAAAAGTTAAAACTAGACCAGATAATGAAGGTTCTCTTCAAGCTTTCTAAAAAGGTAACCATAAACCTACTCAACGCATTATTTGATGAAAACTTTGTAGGCAATGAGGTTACCATAGAATACAGCAACAGCGAATTTATAGATGATGACTATGAACGTATCATAGGTGATCTATTCATAAATGTATATACTAAAGACCATGTATATAGATATCATATAGAGTTTCAGACCTTAAATGATGCCAGCATGGTAATAAGGATGTTCAGATATGGATTTGAAAAAGCTAAAGAGATATCAGATGTATCTGAGTATAAAGAAATAAAACTGGAGTTTCCAAAACAACTGGTAATATTCAATGTATGCCCTACTTCCATTGCAGGTATTCAAATTCAGAAAGAAGATAATGTCTATATATGAAAGCAACAGGCCTGAGGAAGAAAAGGCTCAGCTTATAAATGAAGAGTTTAAAAAGCTTATAGATACTGTAAATGAAGTCCTTAATATATTGAATAAACTGCATGATAGAAAAGAAATTTTCACTGGTGATCTAAAGAGAATATTAGACGTGTTGGTAAATATAACAGGTTATCTTTATAGTAAGTATGGTGAATATCGTAAGATAGATGAGGAGGTGACCATCATGATTAAAACATTATATGACCCGGCAATAAAGGAAGAAGGCATTAAAGAGGGCATAAAGAAGGGTATAAAGAAAGGCAGAATTGAAGGTAGAATAAAGAAGGCTCAGGAAAACATACTCAATGCTATAAAGGCCAGGTTTGATACAGTTCCTGATGACCTTAAAAATAAAATATTAAAAATAAAAGATGAAGCTAAACTTGATGAAATTTTAGTTGCAGTTATTAAAAGTAATTCAATAGATGAGGTATATAAAATGGTATGAGGCTTATTTCGTGGCCTTATACCATTTTATTTTTGCACAAATAATTTTCTGTGGGTAAAAAAGGGCCGAAAACTGTACCATTTTCTTGCGGATTCAATTCTTGCACATACTACTTTCAAGCCTCCCTACTCATTTAAGCAAACCCATTTTCTAAATTTTATCTAATAAGTAGAATTAATTTTACATGACCTCACCTTCCTTATGAGTTTTTACTCATCCGCTATAAAGGAGGGTGAGGTCTTTTTTCTACATTTATCCCCACTTTTTTTGCTAACTGACCTAATAAAATTTTAACACTAACTTACTATACTATACTGCCGTTTCTTTGGAAAGGAGGAGTCAAACAAAGAAACAGCAGCCTGTGAATGCGAAACAAAAAAGACATTCAAGTGAGTACCTTTTTAATAGAAAGAGGTTGCGTAAAAAAACAGTGAACATTGGTATTGTTATATATCTATAAAAAGTAAAGCTCAGAAAGTTATTGCTGAGTTACTGTATCGTCGCTGTACACGCTGTCTGTGACGGTTTCGTCAGTATTTCCGTATACGTCCTGTGATACCGTATCATTTTGAGTATCATTATCTTCAATATTTACATCACCTGTATTGTTGTCATAGTTAACTTTTTCACCCAAAGTCTCGGCAATGAACCTGAGTGGTACAAGAGTTCTGTTGTTTATTTCCATTGCTGGAATGTCTAAATTAACTTCATTACCGTTCACAAGAGCTTTTGATTCACCTAAAACAAACTGGATTGTTGTATCGCCTTTTATGATTGTAACTGTACTTGTTGACGGGTCCCACTTTACAGTAGCACCCAAAGCTTCCATTATAGCACGTACAGGGATTAACATTCTGCCATCTTTTATTACAGGCGGTACGTCGAATTTAAGTTCTTTTCCCTTAACAGTCATCTTTGCTGTAAATTTATTGAACTTTTCGTTGTTTTCGGATTTCTTTTGTATTCCGAACGGTATTTGTTTTTTATTACTTTCCTGACTGGTAAGCTCTCTTTCTGTCTTTATTTGGGCTTTATTACCATTTGCGTTCGGCTTTGCGAAACCCGATGAAGTTAAAGAAAAAATGAGCAAACCGGCAAGTGCAAAAGTTATTAATTTTTTCATTCAAAATTCCTCCTTTGTCGATTTATTATCTTCATTAAATATAATTCGGCAAAAAAATATTTTTTTGAGGGGGTAACTGTAAAAAAAATTATTTAACGGTCTGATAGACCAACACAATAGGAAAAACAAAAGTAAGAATCACAAAACTTTAACAAAAACAATTTAGTGATGAATTTAAAGAGGTAATTCATATAGATGAGATATATACGTGTGGGACTTGTCTCACGTAGTTTTGACGGTTAAAGTTTCTTATTCATTTCCCACTTCCATGCTGTCTCAATGATTTTATTAAGCTCTGTATACTGGGGTTTCCATCCAGGTACTCTTTTTATCTTCTCGGAATCAGCTATGAGTACAGCCAGTATATAAGCATCAGGTAAGTGAAATTTATACAGCAATTGTACCACCTTCATCAGTATGTTATAATATCTGTAGAGATAATAAAGAATATTTACTACGGAGAACACTATAGTTAAAAAAGAAAAGACCTCAGAAAAGTTAAAACTGGACCAGATAATGAAGGTACTCTTCAAGCTTTCTAAAAAGGTAACCATAAACCTCTTAAATGCATTATTTGATGAAAAATTTGTAAGCAATGAGGTTACCATAGAATACAGCAACAGCGAATTTATAGATGATGACTATGAACGCATTATAGGTGATCTATTCATAAATGTATATACTAAAGACCATGTATATAGATATCATATAGAGTTTCAAACCTTAAATGATGCCAGCATGGTAATAAGGATGTTCAGATATGGATTTGAAAAAGCTAAAGAGATATCAGGTGTATCTGAGTATAAAGAAATAAGACTGGAGTTTCCAAAACAACTGGTAATATTCAATGTATGCCCTACTTCCATTGCAGGTATTCAAATTCAGAAAGAAGATAATGTCTATATATGAAAGCAACAGGCCTGAGGAAGAAAAGGCTCAGCTTATAAATGAAGAGTTTAAAAAGCTTATAGATACTGTAAATGAAGTCCTTAATATATTGAATAAACTGCATGATAGAAAAGAAATTTTCACTGGTGATCTAAAGAGAATATTAGACGTGTTGGTAAATATAACAGGTTATCTTTATAGTAAGTATGGTGAATATCGTAAGATAGATGAGGAGGTGACCATCATGATTAAAACATTATATGACCCGGCAATAAAGGAAGAAGGCATTAAAGAGGGTATAAGAAAAGGTATTAAGAAAGGCCGTATTGAAGGCAGAAAAGAAGGCAGAATAAGGAAAGCTCAGGAAAACATACTCAATGCTATAAAGGCCAAGTTTGATACAGTTCCTGATGACTTTAAAAATAAAATATTAAAAATAGATGATGAAGCTAAACTTGATGAAATTTTAGTTGCAGTTATTAAAAGTAATTCAATAGATGAGGTATATAGAAAGATTTTAGGTCCTTTATAGGACCTTTTTGCTAACTGTATTTGTCAAAGTCGGGGGAATTAAGCCCCTTATTTATAATTGTCTCTTATAAGTTTTTTAGATGATCTGGTATAGTATACGCATTTAGAGTCACTAGTTTACCTTTTAGTTTTTTCTCCTTTTTTGTTTCTTCCGTATAAACAAAACTAATCAAATATATAATCACATTTCTAATTATTTGTGTAATCTGGATTGTTTTATCAACTAAATACTCTTCATTCATATTTTCAAAACTGTATTTTCCCATCCAATATACATTTAGAAAGCGATGCGTCAAAGCATTTCTAATTTCCCTTAAATCCTCATATTCACCAGTTTTAAATTCCAAATGTATATTAAAAAGCGCATTTAAAGCATAGTTTTTCGTTTTTATAATCTTATTGTTAATATTAAATTTATTTTGTTCTTTCTTTTCATACCAGATATTATTAAAATCAATGTGCTCAATTTTTTTACCAAGCTCAAGATATTCATTTAAGAATATTGATACTTTATCTAAGATATCATACATATTTTTAAAAGCAAATTTCAATAGCTGGACAAAAATATTATGTTCTACGTAATCTAAAGTATCTATAATCGCAACATTTTTATCAACAAAACTTAAGTCATTATCTCTATAAACAGACTGCACAAGTAAAAATCTTGCAGCAATGTAATTTTCTTTTATTTCATTTAAAAACGATGATAATTTCAGATATGCATCGTCTTCAAGTGATTTTTCTATATTAACTATCATATTTTTAATGACAATGTCATCCCCTAAAGAAAACTGGCATTTTTGGCAAAAGTTACATAAATTTAAATATAGTTTGTGTTCTATGCAAAATTCAACTAAAAACTTTTCAAAATCTGATTGAGTATCCATTTTTGGTTTCTCTAAATCACTCAGGTCAATATTATCACTATTTACATATTTTTTTATTTCATGTAAGTTTCTCAAAAATTCTTCTTTAGCCTCACTATGTACGCCATACTGTAAGCCAAGCTTAATAAAGTTATAAGCTTCTATATAGTACATCCTCCAGTGTTCTCCTGTTATTTCTGCATAATATTTCAATGCCAACCCTTTATTAGCCAACGCCATTCCAAAATTTGGATTTATTGCCAATGCTTTATCATAATAATCAAGTGCTTCTAAATTTCTTCCAATAGAATCAAACATATTTCCTAAATTGACATAGGTTTGCACTGTTATGTCAGTTGACTTTTCTCTACATTCTAAGGATTTTTTATAAAATTCTATTGCCTTATGTGCTTCAGTATCAGCTTCCATAAATCCATACATAGGGTTTTTTACTCGCTTCAAATTAAACAGTACGGAATATCCATTAGCTAAATTGTAATATACACTTTGCAATATATTCTCTTGTTGTTCATATTCATTTAGGTTTTCTAATATAAGACCAATGCCTTTATTAACTAAATTCTCATCATGTTTTATTGAACCGATATCTATATAAATGCCACTTAAAATATAATTTTTATATTTTGGATCTACTTCTGCTGCTTCTATTAAAGCAATTTTCTCCATGGCCTTATCAAATTCACCATTATCGATATGGTTGCATATTTCATTATGTAATTCATATAATTCCATAGTTTTATATCTCCATACTTTTATACTTATAATCTTAATTTTATTACATTTTTTCCTTTTTGTGTCCAATTTTGGGGGAGTCTTTTCCTGAGCCATTCTCCCTTTCCTGGACATTGTTTCGTGAGCATAGCTTAAAATTACATAGGATTATAAGTTCTTCCTCCTAAATAACTCCTAATCCTCATGTTTTGGAATATTGCTCTAAGCACTATATTAAGTAGCAATCATGCCCAAAACAATGTTTATGCTGCAACATCCATAAGTAGCATCTTCTTATAGACCGCAGGAGTAAGCCAGCCTTCTTTGCCTGTTATAAAGTAGTTTTATAATCCAATTCTTTACTTCGACATTATTATTAAAATTCCTCCTTTTAGCTTATTGATATTTCATAAATTTCCACAATAAAAGCACAGTTCACCATTATATTAGTTCAAACTCTGTTTAAATATCGGTAACTTCATCACAAATGTAAAACTTAGGTAACAACGGCATTGTGGATCTTGTTGTGAGTGATAAAATATCATTATTAGCCACCATACACAATTGTACCACCAGCACTGGTATGTTATAATATCTGTAGAGATAATAAAGAATATTTGTTACGGAGAACACTATGGTTAAAAAAGAAAAGACCTCAGAAAAGTTAAAACTGGACCAGATAATGAAGGTACTCTTCAAGCTTTCTAAAAAGGTAACCATAAACCTCTTAAATGCATTATTTGATGAAAAATTTGTAAGCAATGAGGTTACCATAGAATACAGCAACAGCGAATTTATAGATGATGACTATGAACGCATTATAGGTGATCTATTCATAAATGTATATACTAAAGACCATGTATATAGATATCATATAGAGTTTCAAACCTTAAATGATGCCAGCATGGTAATAAGGATGTTCAGATATGGATTTGAAAAAGCTAAAGAGATATCAGATGTATCTGAGTATAAAGAAATAAGACTGGAGTTTCCAAAGCAGGTGGTAATATTCTTGGAAGAAAATGAAAACATATCTGACCATCTATCTATGACCCTTGTACTGCCAGATGGTCAAGAATTAAAATACACTGTACCTGTAATGCAGTACTGGAAATATACCCCAATTGATTTAGAAAGTCAAAAGATGTATTCCCTATTACCGTTGCAGGTATTCAAATCAAGAAAGAAGATAACATCTATATATGAGAGTAATAGACCTGAAGAGGAAAAGGCTCAGCTTATAAATGAAGAGTTCAATAAGCTCATAGATACAACAAATACCGTACTGAATATAGTAAAGAAATTGCATGATGAAAAAGAAATCCCAATTA
>NZ_VTPS01000039.1 GCF_008274215.1 Calorimonas adulescens
CGGGGTCCCCCAAGAAGCTTGCTTTTTGGGGTGACAGTTAAGCCCTCCAGCGCCGATGGTACTCGCAAGGGGAGAGTAGGTCGCTGCCAGACTTTATATTAAAAAGGTGTTGATTTTGGCAGGAAAATAATCTATAATATATAATCAGATGTTCCTCAGTAGCTCAATGGTGGAGCGACCGGCTGTTAACCGGTAGGTTGCAGGTTCGAGCCCTGCCTGGGGAGCCATTTGTATATGCGGATGTGGCTCAGTGGTGGAGCATCGGCTTCCCAAGCCGAGGGTCGCGGGTTCGAATCCCGTCATCCGCTCCAGGAAAAGTCAAGGATTCGGAGTATTTTACAAAGTGCCCGAATCCTTTTTTGGTGCCCATTTGATGCCCAAATTTATTTCATATCTTTCCAACAAATGTAATAATAAGTAAAAGAGAATTGAACGCTATTGTCACCGATGCAATTATCCATCCTATCACTTTGGATAAGGGACTGTTTACAAAGTCTCCCATTAAATCTCTTCTGTTAGTTATTATGAGCATGGGTATGATTGCAAATGGAAGTGTAAAACTCAGTAAGACCTGGCTTAACACCAATGATTTCATTGGATTTAGGCCAGCCAAAATTATTATCATTGCCGGTATCATTGTTATTAACCTTTTCATCATGGAAGGAAATTTAATATTGATAAAACCGTCCATAACTGTTTCTCCGGCCATAGTACCCACAGCAGAGGAAGAAAAGCCAGATGCAAGAAGAGCTATGGCGAAGGCACTGCTTGATATTGGGCCAAGCAAGGGCTCGAGCGATCTATGGGCCTGTTCGATGGAATTTAATATCATTCCTTCTTTATAGAATACAGCTGCAGAGACAACTACTATCGCAGCATTTACTATAAAGGCGATGTTCATAGCAATTATTATGTCCGTCTTTTCCATTGCTAAGTGCTGTTTTTTTTGTTCTGTGTTAAGGCCTATGTTGCGCTCCTGCACCAACTGTGAATGAAGGTATATAACATGCGGCATTACCGTTGCTCCGAACATTCCTACGGCTATAAGCAATGCATTACTGTCAGGCAGTGATGGTATAAGCATATGTTTACCAATTTCTGCCCAATTGGGTTTTGCAAGAAATATCTCTAAACTATAAGCTATACATATTATTCCCACAAAAAATATTATTGTGGCCTCTATTGTACGTTGGCCATATTTTTGCAAATAGGTTATTGCAAAGGTAACTATGCTTGTAACTAATCCAGCTACAGGGAGAGGAATATTAAAGAGAAGATAAAATCCTAACGCAGCGCCGATAAACTCTGCTATTGTCGTTGCCATGCTTGCTAATTCTGCGGCAATCCATAATATTATGTTTACTCTCCTTGAGAAGACTATACTACATATTTCTGGAAGATTAAAGCCGGTTGCTATGCCAAGCTTGGCGGAATTGTATTGTAGAAAGATTGCCAATATATTGCTCCACAGTATCACCCAGATCAAATCATAGTTGTAGGTGGAGCCTCCGCTAATATTGGTTGCAAGATTACCTGGATCGATATATGCTACGCTGACTATAAAGGCTGGTCCGAGATATCTAAAGAGTTTCCTTATCCGGGCAACCATTTTTTCGATGGTTTTTCTTTCTGTACGGTATACATCAATTTTTACATTTTTATAGTCATGGACTATGTCATTTTCATTTTGCATAATACAGCCCCCTGCTAAAAGTAAGTTTATAAATTATACGAGATTAAACAAGTTAGTTATGGCTAAAATCCAGTTGCTATCTTAGTTTATGATACATGTTGAACTATGGTTACAGCCGATGATAATTAATAGTTTGAAAGCATATAATAGTGTGATAAATGATATAAGGTGGGTAATATGAAAAAAGATTTTTACACATTCAGCGAATATATGAAAAAGGATGATGACACCCTTACAGCCTCTATGGAGGACTATCTTGAAATGATTTACAGGCTATCTGATGAAAGTGGCTTTACAAGAATTCATGAACTGTCAGATGCCCTCAATGTGCAGCCTCCATCTGCTACCAAAATGGTACAAAAATTAGCAGAATTTAAACTTATAAAGTATGAAAAATATGGTGTAATAATGCTTGAGGAAAAAGGTAAGCAACTGGGTAAGGCTCTTATAAAGAGGCACAATATTATTTTTGACTTTTTAAACATACTTGGAGTATCGGAAACAGAGATATTAACCGAAACCGAAAAAATTGAGCATACCGTGAGCAGTCAAACCTTGCAATGTATCAATAATTTTATCAAATTTATGAATGAGAATCCTGACATAAAAAAAGAATTTATTCAATATGCTGAGTACTGCAAGTGCAGCAGATATGACTAAAGGGGCTTTGCCAATGGCAGATGCGTAATTGTCCTTTTTTATTAAATTATTTTATTCATTAAAAATTTATAGTGTTGGATTTTATTCATTTCTGTGCTAATATTTAATCATCAGAAGAGTATCTAAGGGTTCCGCCTTAATGGGTCTGTGACCGAGCGATACAGTCCAGTGTTATATGGATACACCGTGGGTGTAAAATACCCCAGCGGCAGGTTCTGATTTTGTCCTGCTTCTGGGTATTTTTATATTAATTATAGTTAAAGAATATAGGGGGGTGATGTCTAAGTCTAACAAACAGTTGTGATTTTATATAGAAATTATTATTGAAAAAAGGGGGATTTTGATGGAACCGATTGTTGCTTTAACAGTGGTGCTGGTAGTTTTTGCATTGGGTGATATAGTCTCAGCAAAGACAAGAGCCTTGCTCTCAATGCTTTTTGTAAGTTCTATTGTTTTATTAATTGGTTTCTGGCTTGGTTTGCCAAAGGATATTTTTCAATCATCACAGCTTGTAGGTATAGGCAGTGTACTTATTGGTCTATTAATCACCCATATGGGTACATTGATGGGAATTCAAGATTTAATCAAACAATGGAAGACAGTTATTATTGCATCAGGGGCAGTTGCAGGTATTGGCATATTTGTTCTTATACCTGGGAGCATGATATTTGGCAAACAGATTGCGGCAGTGGCTGCACCGCCTATAGCGGGAGGTGTCGTCGCTGCGTTAATGATGTCTGACGCGGCAAAAGCGAGCGGATATCCCGAACTGGCTGTTTTTGCTACAATGCTTTTAGTTGCCCAGGGTTTTATAGGGTATCCACTCTCGTCTATCTTCTTGACTAAAGAAGCCAAAAGGATTAAAAATAATAAGGGGAGGTATACAGGACTCCAGCTTGAGTCAAGTGCTGCAAAAGTTACAAACAGCAGAAATGGGTTTAAACTTCCCGCAATGCCAAAGGAGTTTCAGACTTCTTCCGTTTATCTTGCAAAGCTTGCTCTTGGTGCTTTAGCAGCCATTAAAATAGCAGCGCTTTTCCACAATGTGATACATCCATATGTATGGGCACTTTTTGTGGGGATTGCATTAAGAGAAATTGGGTTTCTTGAAGAAGATATATTTACAAAAGCTAACTCTTTTGGTATAGCTATGATTTCTCTTTTGGCCATAGTAATGGGAAATCTTTCTCAGGCTACCCCTCAAATGGTACTACAATACCTGTACCCCTTAGTTGGGACACTTGTATTAGGTGTAATAGGAATAGTGGTTTTTACCTTTATCCTTGGGAGATTGCTTGGTTATTCTTTTGAAATGGCTGCCACTATTGGGCTTACTGCACTTTACGGGTTTCCAGGTACATATATCCTGACCCAGGAGGCAGTGAAAGCTGTGGCGGAGAATGAAGAGGAAAATCAAATCATAATGAATGAGATACTTCCTAAAATGCTTGTAGCTGGTTTTGTTACCGTTACAATATCCTCAGTGGTGCTGGCAAGTATTTTTGTTAAATTTATATAATTTGGAAAGGATGGTTTGTGTGTTTGATGTTAAAAGGGAGTGTGAAGAACTTTTTGATGAGGTTGTAGCTATACGCAGGGACTTTCATAAACACCCTGAACTGGGTTTTCAAGAGGTGAGGACAGCCGGTATTGTTGCCGAAAAGCTGAGAGAATATGGCCTTGAGGTTAAGACAGGCATAAATAAGACAGGGGTAGTTGGTTTGCTTCGTGGTGCGCAGCCAGGAAAGACCGTGCTTTTGAGGGCAGATATGGATGCCTTAAAGGTGAATGAGGAGAATGAGTGTGATTATAAGTCTGAAATAGAAGGTGTTATGCATGCCTGTGGACATGATGCTCATACAGCTATGCTCTTAGTAGCAGCAAAGGTTTTATCAAGGCACAGGGATGAGATAAAGGGTAATATCAAGTTCCTTTTCCAGCCTTCAGAGGAAAATTTCCCCGGCGGGGCACTGGGTATGATAGAGGAGGGTGTTCTTGAAGATCCTCATGTGGACGCTGTTTTTGGGCAGCATGTATGGGCAGGTATCCCTTCTGGGAAAATCGGGGTGAGGCCAGGCCCGATTATGGCAGCACCTGATGAGTTCAGACTTACAATAAAAGGGAAAGGCGGCCATGGGTCTGCACCGCATCTTGGTGTAGATGCATTGGTGATTGGAGCTCAGGTGGTTTTGGCACTTCAGACACTGGTCAGCCGTGAGATTGACCCATTAAATCCTGCTGTGGTGTCCATAGGTACATTTAACAGCGGAACAGTTATGAACGCAATTCCGTCGGAAACAAAAATGACTGGTACTGTCAGGCTAACTGACCCTGAGCTTAGGAAAGAGATGCCTGATAAGATAGAGAGGATAGTAAAAGGTGTATGTGATGCCATGCGTGGTGAATACTCATTAGAGTATGTAC
The DNA here is from genome assembly GCF_008274215.1 of Calorimonas adulescens. Classification (NCBI taxonomy): domain Bacteria; kingdom Bacillati; phylum Bacillota; class Clostridia; order Thermoanaerobacterales; family Thermoanaerobacteraceae; genus Calorimonas; species Calorimonas adulescens. The sequence goes on from NZ_VTPS01000039.1 coordinate 4,778, forward strand.
ATGGTTATCCACCAACAGTTAATGATCCTGAGATGACTGAGCTGGCTGGGGAGGCATTAAGAGAGGCTTTTGGAGAGGAAAATATAGTAGACCCAGGTATTTCTATGGGTGGAGAGGATTTCTCATATTTTCTGGAAAAAGTGCCTGGTAGTTTTATAATGCTTGGTATAACCAATGAAGAAAAAGGCATCGACAAAAACAACCATCATCCTAAGTTTGACATTGATGAAAATGCCTTGCCCTTAGGCGTAGAGGCTCTTGTACGCATCGCCTTGAAATTTTTAAATAGCTGATTGTTTAAGAGGACGGGAGACCGTCCTCTTAAACTTGCACTCGGAGTAAAGATTGGCTATAATAGAGAATGTGAATCTATATACATTCAGGTGATCTTAATGGCTCTTTTAAACCTAAAAGACCTGATAGAAGTCTGTAACTCATGCCAGAAATGTGATTTGGCTTCTACAAGGACCAATGTAGCATTTGGAGAGGGGAATCTACGGGCTAAACTCATGTTTATTGGAGAGGGACCTGGCGCTGAAGAGGACCTGCAGGGCCGCCCATTTGTTGGGAGGGCAGGAAGACTGCTGGATAAAATGCTTGGTGATGTTGGGCTGAGCCGTGAAGAGGTATACATAGCCAATGTGGTTAAGTGCAGGCCACCTGGCAACAGAGTGCCTACACAGGAAGAGGCGGAGGCTTGCCTTCCATACCTCAGAAACCAGGTTGCAATAATAAGACCTAAAATCATTGTGTGTCTTGGGGCTACGGCAATGACATACTGCATAGACAGGTCTCTAAAATCTATTGGCCCTGTAAGGGGAAAATGGTTTGATAGAAAGGGATGTAAGATGATGGCTACATATCACCCCGCAGCACTGTTGAGAGACCCCAGGAAACTTGACATAGCGATGGATGATTTTAGGTCAATAAAGAATCTGTATGATGCTATAGAGTGAGTGACTAACACCACAAAGTTTTAACAAAAGTGTGTCAATATCTTTTAAAAATGTCACCTAAAAATAGGCCAAAATGTGGTTAATTATCGCATGAAAATGTCACCTTAAAGAATCAAAATATGGGGGGCTTT
>NZ_VTPS01000040.1 GCF_008274215.1 Calorimonas adulescens
TTCCCACTTCCGTTATAGCATTGGGTCCATGGTCAGAGCTGGATGGCCAACTTTTGTCAAAAATTCCACAACAGTATCCGGATCTGTGCCGACAGTCTCATCGGCTATCATGTCGTAGAAGTTGTCTATGCCCATTTCTTTTGCTCTTTGTTGTAGTTTGTCCTTTAGAGCTTCTTTTAATTCTTTGGGCATCCAGACGACTCTGGCAAGTCCGCCGTCGGCATACAGGAATTTTTTGCTGGTGATGAAATGTCGGCCGTGGCCCATGAATCCAGGTGTTTGTACACCTCCTCCTGTAGTGGAGGCCAGCTCTCCAAAGGTCATGCCAAGGGGTGTGATACCTGAGTATTCTCTGTTGACTATGATGACTCCGTTAGCTTCGGGCATGATGCCGCAGATGCATTCAAAGCAGCCGCACGATGTCATTGGGTCTTCCATTATGGTGTATATGTTTACTTTGGTGGTGGCTCCATGAGAGAGTTCTGAAACAGCCTTGTCTACTGTGGGCCAGCTTCCTTTCACTTCGTCTGCACATTCGCCTTTTTCTATGGGCTGGCAGGGACCGGCGGGATTGAGTTCTTTTGTGGCTTTGGCGTCCAGCCAGCTTACTGCACCGCAGAGTCCCAGTCTTTCCGGGGTTACTATGCATACATGAGCCGGTGCAAAGGACTGGCACAGGAGGCATGAATAGAAGGTGTCTACACTCTCGTCGGTGAGGCCTGCTAGTCTGGCATCTCTTGCTTCATATATGGGTTTTGCTATTTCATTTAGGAGTTTTTCTACTTTGTCTTTGTCGGTGATTATAGTTACCTGTACTTTGTCTACAATGCTGCCGAATTCATCCAGCATTTTTGCATAGAGCACTTCTCCGATATGTTTTAGCCTGAAACCGGCTTCATAGGTGGATTTGCTTATTCTTATCCATATGATGTCCCTCTGGCCGAGATGCATTACCCCTTCGGTGTAATTGGCAAAGTAGTGTATCCTTCTTTCCATGACGGGCTCAAAGTCCTGCTGCATGTTTTTGCCGGCTACTTCTACCAGTATGGCCAGTGGGAGTCTCCCTCCATTGGGCTCGAGGGTGTCTATGTCGGGGCCAATTATTTCGATCTTATGGTCTTCAACCTCCGAGATTTCTCTCATTTTTACCAGTTCCCAGGCTGTAGTTCTGCTTCCTCCAAATTCTGCAAATGTGTCTTCTTTTCTTACTCTTTCACCTTCGAAGGCTGCTGCAAATCCAACGGGGATGGGGATTTCTGTAATTTTTATTTTTATTCCACGGGCTTCCAGAGAGGTGGCTGCGATTTTGTCGTGGTCTTTTTGGACTATGAGGTTTTCAGGTACCTCCTGGACATCTTGGTCGGTTATTACTGGGAATCCTAAGGCTATGGCTCCGGCTCCGGCGGAGACTACGAGCTCGCTTAAGGGTCCGAGGGCGTTGACAAAAGCGGGGACTCTTTCTTTAGTGTATTTGAGGAGTTCGGCAAGGTTGCCCGGCTGAACGTTGCCGAAGATTAGGGCCGCTCTTATGGCTACAGTTACTACATGGATGACTGATGTGACGTCATACCCGAGCGGTATGATTCTGAGCTCTAAACCCATTTTTATTTTGGTATTTATGGCTTGGTCTATGATTTTACCGACTAGAAAGACTAAGAGTCCTTTGGTTTGATAGCTTTTTATGATTTTAGCAGCTTCTTCATCTGATGGAGCTTCACCTATGATTACGGCTACCCCTGGAATGTCTCCGGTTACGAGGGGAACTCCCAGGGAACGGATGACCGTGTCGGGGATAAATCCGATGCATGGTTCGGCATAGGGTGTGTTTTCTCCTACATACTTGCAGGCTTCTATTACTTCTGCCGCTACAGCGGTGGCAAGTCCTGCGTTTAGAGCTTTTTCCAGGTTTTGTTCTTTTACTATGAGGCTTTCAATCATAGGTATGACATTCTTTAGTTCAGCAAGGGTGTTTATTTTCTTGCCTGTGGCTGCGTATATGGTGGGGAGGCTGTAGGCGGTGCCGGGGAAAGCTACTTTTGCGTTTTCACCTCGTTCCGCCACTGTTTTTTCTACGATAGACTTGCAGGCGGCAAGGGCCTGCTCGGACCCCGTGAAAATAATATCAAATAGGCTCATGATAAACTCCTCCTTTAGAGTTATATTCTTTTAGAGTTATTTATATAGTTATTTAAGGTTTTGAGCTTATATAGCACAGGTGAGATGAGATTAAAGCTCAAGGTAGGAGTCGCAGTACAGATTCCTGCCTTTTATTACATCCGCAGTCTTTATGATGTCCATAAGCATCTTGTTGCAGGGGTTGACGATGGCCGAGGTTAAGCCGCATTGGATGGCCATGGCGCAGAAGGTGGCTTCAATGAGTCCTCTTAGTTCTTTTGGACAGCCGTTGGAAACGTTGCTCAGGCCGCCGGTGGTGTTAAATCCCATTTCGGTGATCTGGCGAAGGGCTTCCAGGACTTCTTGCTGTTTATCCTGCATTCCTTTGACTACTACAAAGAGGGGGTCAAATAGTATATTTTCGGGGTCGAGTCCGGCTGTCATTGCTCTGTCGAGGATTTCGGTGCAGTATTGGATTCTTTCGTCGTTGTCCCTGGGTATGCCTTCTTTTGCGCAGAGTCCTATGACCATGGCATCATATTCTGCTGCCAGGTCTATCATGCCTATTCTGGAACCGGCATCAGCTGAGTTTATTATTGGTTTTCCGGCTTTGCGGTCGTAGGCTTTGATTCCGGCTTCCAGGGCTTTGGTGTTGGTGGTGTCGAGACACAGGGGGGTGTTGGGGAATTCCTGCTGAAGGAGCTTTACCACCCATGGCATCAGTTCTTCGCCATCCCTGTCTGCAGGTCCTATGTTTACATCCAGATAATTGGCTCCGGCTTCTACCTGTTCTCTCGCTCTATCGATGATGGGCTTTGGGTTCCTTTCTTGCAGCGCTTGTCTTATTGTGGGTGATATTACGTGAATTCGCTCTCCGATTGTGATGAATCTTGCCATACATTTTTCCTCCTGACATGTATATTTTTATGATGCGCTTTCCTGGCGGTATTCTTTTAAGAATGCTGTCAGGGAAGAGGCTTCACGGGGCCCTACTATTACTTTCCAGCCTGGCAGTTCGTCTTCTATATCGGATTTCAATACCGCCACTTTTCCGGGTATTATGAGTTCTCTGGTTTTTAGCTTGCTTTCTGCTTCAAAGTCTTTTATGGCTTTTGCGATGGATTTTGCGTTGAGTTTTCCTGAGGCCCAGGCGGTCAGTACCGAATATCCACCTGCGTCGGGTATCAGTATCCATGATGGTACCTTGGACCTTTCTACCTCTCCGGAAACTATGAAATATGTTAGTGCGAAGTCCACGGTGACCAGAAGAGGTGATTGTTCATCAGCCTGGCCTATCCTGTAAATGCCCTGTTCAATCCTCATGGGCCTTTGAGGATCGGTGTAAATGTTCTGCCTTATGGCAAAGAGGGGCAGCGCCATTGAGTAATCCATGTCGCTGAGTACTATAACTGATGCATATTTTTCAATAAAGAGCGTCGCCATGGCTATTTCCATCATCTTATCTTGTGTCATGTCGCATACAAAAGCTGCAGTGGGATATCCAAAGGTTCTGTCTTTTGAAAGGAGCGCTGTCCTCCTTATGTTTACAGCGTTGTCAAAGGCAGTCTTCAGACTCCTGCCGCCTGCGTCAAGAAGGAGTTCTTTGTAATCGGTATTTTGTATCTTCTGGACCAGGTCATACAGCTTTGCTTGGTTCTCTGCTTTTACCCCTAAAAGAAGGTTGTGTTTTTTTGCTATGCCTACCATGGCTTCATAGTTTTGTTCATTTGCACCGTAAATTATGGGCCCGAGGGCGGCAAATTCTTCTGCGGCCGCTGAAGCTATGTCCGGGTTTTCGGTAATTATCATGGGCACTATTTTTTTGCACTCAGATGTTACTTTTTTAATCAGTGAGATGAATTTTTGTTTGTCCTGCGATGAGCACCTGAATGCTGCTATTTCCACATACATTTCTTCGCTGATTCGAGTATAGTTTACTGTGTTTATGTGATTTATCTTTTTCTCTACATTGTCAGTGCTTTCTGTATCATCGAATATTACCGCAAACCTTGGTTTGTTTACAAAGGTCTTTTCGTGCCTGAAAAGTACAGTTTCTCCTCCCAGAGAATATGTCTTTTCTCCGGCGCCGAAGGTCACGGTCCTCATTGGGGGAGCGGTGGCCTCCGCAAGTTTGTCTTTTGCTTCATCAGACATGTAGGGGCATTTTTCTGCCTGAGTCCCGCCTTGAGCCAGCTTCATGGCAAAGGCAAGACATGTTGGAAAACCACATTCTTTACAGTTTTTCTTGGGAAGTATTTTGTATATTTCCATACCATTTAAGGCCATGTTCATCTCTCCTATCGTTATAGCAGTTCATCTATAAACTTTCGGATTATTTCCACGGACTTTGGATGCCTTAAAATGACGGCATTGGAACCTGCAGCCAGCACCCCGGCTGCTGTGGAAACCTCCATGGCGATGCCTCTTTCTTCCTGGTCGCCCCACTCAGGCATATCATCCTCAGTGGCAATAGATTCTTTCGCTTTCCATGTTTCAAAGGAGACCGGGCTTATAATGGGAAGCTGCAGGGTGGCGTCATTCTGGTCTAAGGCAGCCAGTCTTATCCTGTCCATGGTGGTGACTACATACTCGAAACCATACCCCACAGCAGCGCATCCGGGATTCATTACCATCTTTTCCGGTTTTACACCTAGCTGGGTTATGAGTATGTTCAGTTGTTTTGCCAGGTTTAAATCTACCGAAGATTCGGCGCTTACAATATTTCCATATGCCATGCCGCAGGCAGCGCCGATCTCTTTATAGTTGGCTTCTACTGCTGAAAGAAATACATAGTTTTTGTCCGGCAAGGCTTCGGCTATTTTGACAAATATTTTGGCGTTTTTTTCATTGGAGTCGCATCCTGCTATCATTAGCGGAATCGATACCTCTCTTGATAGCCTCTCTGCCGTCTTGGCGCAATCTTCCGGTGATTTGTCATCGCCTTCGGGATTGGCTCCTTCAAATCTTATGCATATAAAGTCGGGATTATATTTTTCTATGCAAAATTTTGCCCATTTTACCGGGTCATCGGCATATTCTCCAAATATGTCTTTCAGGCTCTGGGGCCAGCTCTTAGGAAAAACGTCCCATATTTCCATTCCTACAGCCGGTTTTGCTCCCGTGTCTCCATCAAATGTGTAGAAGGGGAGCACGGATTCGCCTCCGAGTTTTAACCCGGAGCCTACAGTTACTTCTCGGATTTTCCCAGTGAATTTTTGAGAAGGCTTTTTGTAATCCATATCAATCACTCCTAAATATATATAGTAACAGCTATGAATTATCTTGAATAAAGCTTAAAGAGTTTTTACAGGCGTTAAATAGAAATCAAATATCTTTTCGGCTGCTTCCCGAGCAGGTACATCGTTGGGTAGCTGCACCAGCGGTATGCCACG
>NZ_VTPS01000041.1 GCF_008274215.1 Calorimonas adulescens
CTGTGGGCTTTGAGTTCACAAATTCTGTCAGCATTTCTGTTACTTTCTCTTCGTCCAGTTCTCCTACTGCCCGGGTCAATTCATTCAGGTCAATCATGCTCTTACCTCCCAAAAATTAATAATATTTCGAAAAAATCCGAAAAATATGGTCAGGATTTACCTTCATTTTCACCCCCAGTTTCAACAGATTTTTCTGAAAGGATAAAAGAAGAGGATTTGTATATACATGTTACGTAACCAGTATAGACCTGTAAATATAAAATGTCAAGGAAAATTTATAAGAAGAGTCTACTTTCGTATTAACATACTTAAATTGGCACCGATGGAAATCTATCGGTGCCAATTATCAATTTATCAATATTTAACCGTATTTTTCCACTGCTTCAATGACAGCACTTATATTTTTCAGTGGCGTGTCAGCAGGAGCAGTTCCTACACCTGGGGCAAGTATAAAGCCTCCTCCAGGCTTTACCTCTTCCAATAATTTTTTAATATATTCCTGTATTTCCGCCGGAGTGCCTCCAGTCACTAGGCCCATAGGAATGCCCCCCATGACGCATGTATGACCTTGTAACAGTTTTTTGGCCTTGATTATGTCAGTTTTTTCAAAATATGCTATACCCCATCCTTTGGGGAGCTCGAGTATGGTTTCCAAGTGAGCCTCATGCTGTCCCTCAAAGAATAAGAATGACTTAATGCCCTCATCCAAAAGTCTGAGAATGATTTTCTTTAAGTAGGGCCAATAAAATTCATTGTAAAGTTTCGGTGATAAGTATTCATTTAAATGAAGTGGGAAAAATGCATATTTAGCTCCTATCATTTTGGAAGTTAAGGCATAATTAATAATAGGTTCAACTAGCGCTTCAGTAGCCTTTTTCACTTTTTCAGGATACCGGTGGATATCCAGCACTACCGTTTCAATTCCCCTTAAAAAGTCGCCAATAATATCCAACGGTGCGTATCCCCACCCCAATGGAAGAGCTGGGAATCCTAACTGAGCTGAAACTCTGCCGATTTCACCAGCAAAATAAGCACTTCTTTTAATCTCTACACCTAACCTAACCCAAGTTGCCATTGCCTGTCGAGGGGTTGCTAAATTACGGCATACTCTTTTAAGTACAGTTTCAGAAATAAAACCTACAGGGTCTTCAATTAATTTGTCGTATTCATCAGCTTCCATAAAGGTACCGCCGATAAACTGAGGGGAAGCATTTTCCTCAATTTCTCTGCCCGGAAATCTGTAATATTTGTCGCCTAATATATCATGCATCGGCCCTGAAATCATCCCGAGATTTACGGACAAATCAGGAAATTCTGAAAATGCTATGCTAAATATGCGTCCCTCTAATCCAGAAAGTCCAGCCATTGAAAAATCAAAAGGAAAATCTTTTATAAATTTTTCAATTGCTCTCACAGCTTTTTCATAATCATAATTAAACTCATATTGTGTTATACCATAACAAGCAGGAATAATATCTCCAGAAAGTCCCCACAATGGTACTTTATCCGGTTCTTCAAGGTTAGCTGCTGCTTCAAAGCGCGCAAGACGTTCCTCGGCAAGCTCTTTGGGACTCTTTGTCATCTTTTATCACCCCTCCACTCCCATTAATTCCTTGCAAAGCCTTACTCCTTTTGCCGCATCATCTGCCCAAGCGTCGGCTCCCACAAACTGTTTTACTTCTTCATCCACTCTTCCTCCACCTATTATTATCTTTGCGTTGGTTATTCCTGCTGCTTTTAATGCTTCTACAGTCTTTTTCATTGAGCTTAAGCCTGCAGTTATCAGGCATGACATTCCAACTATGTCAGGTTTATGCGTTTTTGCTGCCTCCACAAATTTTTCTACCGGTGTATTAACGCCTATGTCCACCACCTCAAAGCCAGCCGCTTCTGCAAATGCCTTGAATATATCCTTTCCTATGTTGTGGATGTCATCTTTAACGGTGCCAAGGACGATTTTGCCAAGTTTCTTAGTATCTCCCTTAATCAGAGGCAGGGTAAATTTCATGATGTTTCCAAAAATTTCTCCTCCGAGTATAAGCTCGGAAAGGAAGTATTCTCCTTTTTCAAATTTATCGCCTATTACACCCATCGCATTTCTGCAAACTTCAAGCAACTTTTGAGGATCACCACCACTTTCCAGATACTCCCTGGCCATTTTAATTGATCCTTCTTCGTCCATGTCCACTATTTTGTTGAAAAGTTCTTCTTGCACTTTACCTTCCCCCTTTTTAAAAATTGTTGAATTTTTAATTATTGGGAATTATTAAGTCTTCAGTGTCACCTCCTTATATCATGGCGATGGTTATATATACATGTTCCAATCTGAGCATAGCTAAATATTACTGAATCGTCAGGTGCTTTTGAATTTATTATCGTAACTTACCAAACTCAGGCAGGAACATGATTACAACTGCAGCCATTAAAAATCTCAGCACTGCAAGGCCAAGCACGGTATAAAAGTTTGCGCCTGCAATAGGAGCTATGATAAATGTCGGAATGCGGAATGCACCGATGAGCTGCATGGTGACAATCAAACCTCCGGCACTTCCAGCATAAACCGGGCCGATTTCCGGCAGCTTTTATTCAGGCTCAGGCTCCCGGACCTGCAGTTGCAGCAGGCGCCTTCAGTCTTGCCAACGTATAAACCGCTGCAGCAATTCCATAGACGACCATTTCGAAAAAGATTGGGAATCTTACAGGGTCCTGACCGCTTATCTTAGCAAGTAAATCTATATAATAAGGTGACACAAAACCTCCCAAATTCATAAAGGCCATCAGGATGCCTGAAGCCGCAGCAAATCCTGCAGGAGGCACCACCATGCCGATTATCATCATTACGGCAGGCATGACAATGCTGAAGCCTATTCCAACAAGAGTAGCACCTACAGTTAAAAGCACGAGGTTATTCGCATAATATACAAAACCCGCTCCTATTGACACTATTAATAAACCCACAGATATGGCAAACCTATTGGTATATTGATACAATTTGCCAAAAATAGCACCTGCTACCATGCCCCCGACTGTAAACATGGAGAGCACAACCCCAGCCGAGGCTGCATTCCCCAGATTGCCCGTTATTATTATCGTCGACATATTTACCAGCATTGGATAGTTAAGCATTGTAGCAATTCCAAACAATAAGGATATTATATATATCACAGTTGGCATCTTTATTTTTTCTCCGGCTGCCTGCACTTCCCTTTCCGGTTCTGGAAGCATAAATAAGACAATAACAAGAGAAATTATACCCAGAAGATGAGCTAGAAAAGCATAGTGCCAGTTGATTGAACATAAAATGGCTCCAAGCATTTGTAATACTATACCACCAATGTTCATTACAATGGTAGATAAGCCAAGCATGTTAGCCCTCTCCTGGCCATCAAAGAGCTTCAGGATAAGAGCATTCCCCAGTGGGGATATTATACCGAGACCGATTCCAAAAACGGCCCTTGAAATCAGTATAGCCGTAAAATCGTTCATAAATGCGGGGGCAGTTCCTGCAATCACGAAAAGCAGTATGCCGACAATTAACAGTGTCTTGTATCTCATTTTATTGCCCGCCAGCATTCCTGCCAATACCGTAGATGGAATTATGAACAGGGATGGCAGTGTGGATACCAACAAAATCGTAGTAAAGTCGATTTGCGGGAAAGCTTCCGCAATATTTTGAATTGCGGGTGTAATAGTGCCTATTCCCATTGCTATAAAGTAAATTGACATCACAGCAATGGTAACCAGATTTTTGTTTTTATTCATGTTCTCCATCCTTTCATATTAATTATTTTTGTTTCAATTTTTCAATAAAATCGAAGGCTTAAAATGAAAGAAGTGGAAAACCGGCAGGTAAATATATTGCAAACGATTTCCGGTTTCAGAGTCTGATATAACACAGCTTTGGCTCCTTTCCACTTCTTTCACCATCCAACTTTAAAGTTCGTGATTTTATTGTTTTTTTATATCAAGAGATACATCAGGTAATGGAATACGGTTTCCTCAAGGCCCTGAAGTTTTGACGCTCCAAAATCCGACACCTCAGGATTCAATGCCTTGTACTCCTCCCAGGTCTTGTAGTATTTGCTCTCCAGTTTCCTCGAAGGTTCCGCTTTGTAGTCTTCTTTGTTGAATGCCATTCCTGCCGTCTCGCCCGGATTGCTGTACACAGCATAATCCCTTACGGTCTCAGCTACTGCACACAGGTTCTCTAAATTAATATCGCTGAATAATAGTGGGCTCTTATCAAAACCAAATATATACTTGCCGCCCGGGGCAAGGATATCAATATATCTCTTTGCTTCAGCTACGCACTCTTCCTTGGTCTTGGTTTTCAGGTTCATAACCGGATACATTCCTATGATTATGTGCTTCTTGCCCAGCTTCTCCTTAATAAGCTTTGGATCTCCGTATTCGAACATGATCCTTGTATCCGTCGGAAGGTCCTGGAGATAGTCGAGGTATCTGGTCCAGTCATGCTCACAGAATATGGAGCAGTGAATTCCCATAGATGCGTATTCGTCAAGCAGCCTCTTGAAGCTCGGCCACCACAATTCGGCAAAATCCTTTTCTCTCATGAATGTGGGCATGTGCAGTGGAATACCCACCTGGCCGTAATTTGAAATCGTTGCCGGCAAACCCATTTTGAACACTATAGGATAGAGAGCATCACACGCCTCTTTTACCTTCTCGGGCATCCTCCTTATATCCATGCTGATACCCTTGAAGCTTCTGAGCTGGTCTGCAAGAAAGTCAAAGGGCGCTTCCGTGAAACCACCAGAGAGCAAACCACCGGGATAATAGCCATATTTTTCATTTAATTTTGCCATTATCATCCCGCACTGCTGCATGTCATTGTTGAAAGCCAATATGCTTTTTGTAAAACTGATGGCTGTATTTATGGGATCACCATTGGGGTTGAAAGCTTTATACTGTCTGGGGATTACCCTTTCGAGCAGACAGTCGTATGGATTTTCTATGAGATAGTCATAGTCTTCGGGCAGCATCCCTACCACTTCCGGATGCTGTATAAAGCCGTTGGAGGCCATCTGGAAGGATTGGGACTTTAAAAGCTGATAAAATGAAGGAAATCTGAATGAGCCTGAAAATACACATGTATCCGAATAAACAGCCTGGCAGATTTTATCTGCTGCCTCTTCAATCAAAGAAGGGTTCCACTGGGCCTCACTTAAATCCAGACCTCCATACTGAGCTATTATTTCAAAGGGAAGGCTGATGCTTACAGGCACTCTCTTTGGAATCTTGTTGTCGTATACGTCATGGAATATGCTTATCCTTTCCTGCTGCAGGGCTTTCACATCAGTCATTTTATTTCACCCACCCTTGACAGATTTTTACTCCTTCGGCAGCGTTGGTGGTAAAGG
>NZ_VTPS01000042.1:0-2500 GCF_008274215.1 Calorimonas adulescens
GGGGGACCCCGAAGGACTGTGTTCGGAATGGGAACAGGTGTTTCCCCTCCGCTATGGCCACCAGACCAAATTTCGGACGGTTGTTTTTACTTTGCCTCTTGTTATTCATCCTCTGCTTTTATGGCAAATATATAATATCCGGATTCTTCAGGTCAAGCTCTCGACATATTAGTACCGGTCAGCTGAATGCATTTCTGCACTTACACCTCCGGCCTATCAACCTCGTGTTCTCCAAGGTGTCTTATCCTTTCGGTGGGAAATCTTATCTTGAGGTGGGCTTCACGCTTAGATGCTTTCAGCGTTTATCCCTCCCGACTTGGCTACCCAGCGGTGCCCTTGGCAGGACAACTGGTACACCATCGGTCGGTCTGTCCCGGTCCTCTCGTACTAAGGACAGCTCCTCTCAAATTTCCTGCGCCTGCGATGGATAGGGACCGAACTGTCTCACGACGTTCTGAACCCAGCTCGCGTACCGCTTTAATGGGCGAACAGCCCAACCCTTGGGACCTACTTCAGCCCCAGGATGCGATGAGCCGACATCGAGGTGCCAAACCTTCCCGTCGATGTGGACTCTTGGGGAAGATCAGCCTGTTATCCCCAGGGTAGCTTTTATCCGTTGAGCGACGGCATGCCCACTTACATTCCGCCGGATCACTAAGCCCGACTTTCGTCCCTGTTCGAGATGTCTCTCTCACAGTTAGGCTACCTTATGCCTTTGTTCTCTTTGAGCGATTTCCATCCGCTCTGAGGTAACCTTTGGACGCCTCCGTTACTCTTTGGGAGGCGACCGCCCCAGTCAAACTGCCCACCTGACAGTGTCCCTTCGTAGGTTCACTACTCTAAGGTTAGAATTTCAATGCAATCAGGGTGGTATCCCACTACCGGCTCCATAAGAGCTGGCGCCCTTATCTCCCAGCCTCCCACCTATCCTGTACAGACTGCATCAAAATCCAGTGCCAGGCTGCAGTAAAGCTCCATGGGGTCTTTCCGTCCAGTCGCAGGTAACTCGCATCTTCACGAGTACTACAATTTCACCGGGTATCCTGTTAAGACAGCGCCCAAGTCGTTACGCCTTTCGTGCGGGTCGGAACTTACCCGACAAGGAATTTCGCTACCTTAGGACCGTTATAGTTACGGCCGCCGTTTACTGGGGCTTCGGTTCAGAGCGTTTACCCCTCCCCTTAACCTTCCAGCACCGGGCAGGCGTCAGCCCCTATACTTCGTCTTTCGACTTGGCAGAGACCTGTGTTTTTGGTAAACAGTCGCTTGGGCCATTTCTCTGCGGCCACTCTCGTGGCACCCCTTCTCCCTAAGTTACGGGGTCATTTTGCCGAGTTCCTTAACAGGAGTTCTCCCGTCCGTCTTTGGATTCTCTCCTCGTCTGCCTGTGTCGGTTTGCGGTACGGGCACCTCAACCTAGTAGCGGCTTTTCTTGGCACGTTAAGTTAACTCTTCGCTTGCGCTCCCCATCACAGCTCGCCTTGCCCTGTGGTGCTTTACTCACAGGGATGACTCGCTGCTTGGACGGGCTCTACCAACCGCCCGTAGTTAACTTCTTTATGCGTCCCCGCTTCCTTTTTGTCGGTCTTCGGTGGTACCGGAATCTTTACCGGTTGTCCATCGCCTACGCCTTCCGGCCTCGGCTTAGGTCCCGACTTACCCTGGGTAGATGACCTTTACCCAGGAAACCTTAGACTTTCGACGGTAGAGTTTCTCACTCTACTCGCGTTACTTATGCCGGCATTCTCTCTTCCTTACAGTCCAGCTCGCTTCTCAGCTTGCCTTCTGCCCGTAAGGAACGCTCCTCTACCATAGCACTCTTTAGGTGTGCTATCCGATGCTTCGGTGTACGCTTTAGCCCCGCTAATTTTCGGCGCAGGATCACTCGACCAGTGAGCTATTACGCACTCTTTGAATGTGTGGCTGCTTCTAAGCCAACATCCTGGTTGTCTTCGTAATCCTACATCCTTTACCACTTAAGCGTTACTTGGGGACCTTAGCAGTCGGTCTGGGCTGTTTCCCTTTTGACTGCGGATCTTGGCACTCGCAGTCTGACTCCCAACTTTACAGATATGGTATTCGGAGTTTGATAGGGTTCGGTAACCTTATCGGCCCCTAGCCCATTCAGTGCTCTACCCCCATATCTTACCGGTTGAGGCTAGCCCTAAAGCTATTTCGAGGAGAACCAGCTATCTCCGAGCTCGATTGGAATTTCTCCGCTACCCACAGCTCATCCCATGCCTTTTCAACGACAACGTGGTTCGAGCCTCCACGAGGCTTTACCCTCGCTTCACTCTGGCCATGGGTAGGTCGCCCGGTTTCGGGTCTATGTTATCTGACTTGACGCCCTACTTAAGACTCGCTTTCGCTTCGGCTTCGTGCCTTAAGCACTTAACCTCGCCAGATACCATAACTCGCCGGCCCGTTCTACAAAAAGTACGTGGTCACTTTGTGCTCCCACTGCTTGTAGGCATACGGTTTCAGGTTCTGTTTCACTCCC
>NZ_VTPS01000043.1 GCF_008274215.1 Calorimonas adulescens
TTTAGTTGTTCTTGAGACATTAGATAACGCACCTCATTCCCCATAGTGACATTTTATCACGATAGTCTACAAGGTGACATTATCATAAAATAACCACATAAAAAATGAACCCAATGTTGAAAAAGTTGGCATCTCTTCATATTACGATTCTACTGTACCTGATGGGCGAATAATTCTAAATATAATAAAGGCAAATAAAGATTATGTACAGTTAACTAATTCTAAGGTGATAAAAGGAAGGTTTCCAGTAAAAGATGATGAAATAGCTATAGAAGAATGGGTTTTAAAAAACATGGGGGTAAATCCGGAACCAGGTACTAAGATTAATTTCAATTTATATGGAAAAAAGACTAACAAAACATACATTTTAACCGGGATTTTACAAGACAGGCCACGGTTAAAATCATCAGGGCAGATGGAAGCCATCCTTAATTTAAATGAAAATGATTCTTATAAAAATGCACAAGTTTATGTAAAGTTTGATGAAAATACTGACATAAATAAAGATATACAAAACATAGCCAAGGACTTGAAAATAGATAATAAATATGTTAGAAAAAACAATATGCTTTTGGAATCATTAGGAAGCAGCAAAAAAATAGATCCTACTTTTTTATTGATATCACTTGTTGCAGGGGTAGTATCATTAATAGTAATTTTAGGCATTTTCAATATAGCCATATTACAAAGGTTATCTGAATATGGAATAATGAGGGCAGTTGGAGCAGGTTCCTTACAGATTTTGATGCTACTTTTTTATGAATTATTAACCTTACTATTGATTAGCATACCAATCGGAATTGTGGGTGGTCTTGCGGGAGCGAAATTTTTAAGCTCAATAGCAGGAAATCTATTCACAGAATGCAAAGTCGACATAAAAAATATAGTTCTATCTCCGAGAGTTTTCTTGATGTCCATAATAATTAACCTTATTTCTATAATTATAGTTACATTGATTACATATAGAAGCGTAAAAAGGCTAACGCTTATTGACTCAATAAGAAAAAATTTAAACACGGATATAAAATACAAAAAAGTATTAATTAAGACAAATTTCTTATATAGAATTCTACCATTTTCAAAATACATTTCACTTAGAAACATCTTTAGAAATAAAAAAAGTTTCTATATGATAATTCTATCTATGTGCTTGGGGAGCACTATATTCATAGTATCAAATTTTTACGCGGAGCTTACAGCAGCTCAAATAAATAAAGAGGCCGAAACATCAAAGATAAATACCGATTATAAAATAGAAATAATACCCGGTACAAATTTATCAGTGGGTATTCCTCTTGAAGACATCCAAGAAATAAAAAACTTAGAAGGTGTAGAAGAAGTTAAAACAATACAGCCGATATACGGGAGAATGAAACTGAAAAAAGAAAATATAGCTGAGCCTTTATATTTTGAACAGATAAATGACTCTCCTTATTTTAAAGAAGTACTTAATGGCCTGCTTGTTAAAGAACCAAATAGTGACGAGTACATATTGAAAAATGATATTTATGGATATGATGATAAGCTTCTTAAAGAGATGAAAAAATATGTAAAAGAAGGGCAGATAGACATAGAAAAAATGAAAAAGGAAAAAATTGCTATCATTGCCATACCTCATCCGATGAACACTAAACATTTAAGTCCTGATGTAGTAAATTTAAAAGTTGGAGACAAGATAACGGAAAGTTTTAGAAAAGATGGGGATACAGGAGAAGAATTTTTTAGAATGGAAGATACAAATGCACAATTTAAAGAGGAAGAATTTACTGTAGGAGCAATAGTAGAAAAATTAATAGATTCTTCCGATTATTATGCAGGCAATAATAGTGTTCAAGTTGTCATATCTAACGATATTTTACAGAAAATAAGCGGATTTAAAAATTACAGACTCATTGATATAAATGTAAAACCAGGTTATAACAGTGAAAAATTGTACAATCAGATTTTAAAAATTGCTAAAAGAACACAAGGAGCGACAGTTTTAAATCTAAGCAATGAAAAGCAGAAGATAAAGGCATTTGCGACAAATCAGCTTATATTTATAAATACCATAGTAATAGTACTATTTGCCATAAGCTTCTTAAATATAATCAATAATGTAAGTTACAGCTTAATATCGAGAGTAAATGAGTTTGGCATGATAAGAGCCGTTGGCATTACAAACAAAGAATTCAGAAAGATGATAACATTTGAAGGTATGACATATGGAATATTTTCAAGCATTTTGTCTGTGATATTTGGACTGACTGGACAGGTGATATTATTTAAATACTTAGGTCCAAATTTAATCACTCCAAAATTTACAATTGCTTGGAAAATATATCTTTTCATCATAATAGTAAATATCCTTTTAGGATTTTCAGCTACATTTATTGTATCAAAACGGGTAAAGCGTATGAGTATAGTAGAATCTATCAGCACAATAAATTAGGAGAGGAGCATTTATATTATGGTTATATTAAAAACGATAAATTTAAACAAAGTTTACGGGAAGGGTGAAAATAAAGTACATGCGCTAAAAAATATAAACATAGAAGTAGAAAAAGGTGAATTTTTGGCAATCGTAGGACCAAGCGGAAGTGGAAAATCAACATTGCTCCACTTATTAGGAGGACTTGATAAACCAACAGAAGGAACAGTTGAGATAGATGGTGTGGATATATATAAGCTATCTGAGGACAAATTAGCTATATACAGGAGGAGAAATATAGGATTCGTATTTCAGCAGTACAATTTGATACCAGTATTAAACGTAAGAGAAAATATAGAAATGCCAGTAAGGCTAGATAAAAAAATACCAGATAAAGAATATATAGATGATTTGATAGAATTTTTAGGATTAACCGAAAGACAAAATCATTTACCAAATCAGCTTTCAGGAGGTCAGCAGCAGAGAGTGGCAATAGGCAGAGCACTGGCAGCAAAGCCCAGTATAATATTAGCAGATGAACCCACGGGGAATTTAGACACAAAAACGACAGGTGAAGTAATGAACCTAATAAAAAGTTCTATTAAAAAATATAATCAGACACTTGTATTGATAACACATAACGAAAATATAGCACAAAGTGCAGACAGAATATTATCTATCGTTGATGGAGAAATACGATAGAGATAATGATGAGATGTTGCATAAGCAAGGTGATATAACAAGAAGGAAAGAGACAACAGAGAGAGTATTTGCAGATATGAAATAGAAGCATGGTTTGCGATGGACAACGTTAAGAAGTATAAAAAAATTGTCCATGCAGGCGATGCTTGTTTTCGCATGCATGAATTTAAAAAAATTAGCGACATGGCTATTGAAAAAAGGTAAGAATCCTTCGCCTTTGCATGATTTTTATCCAATATTTACTATGTTATATACACAATTATATCCAAATACAAAGCAAACCCCACTTTTTACGTAATAGAAAGGGGGGTTTGTCTTCAATCTGAAGGGAGTGTCGCAAAACACTATTTAAGTGTTAGCGGCACTCCCCTTTTTTGGATAAAAAATAAAAAACAGCTTCAAAATTTTAAAGGGAATATGGGCT
>NZ_VTPS01000044.1 GCF_008274215.1 Calorimonas adulescens
CCCATATTCCCTTTAAAATTTTGAAGCTGTTTTTTATTTTTTATCCAAAAAAGGGGAGTGCCGCTAACACTTAAATAGTGTTTTGCGACACTCCCTTTTTTTAAGCTTGTTATTTTTAAAACTTTCAGCAAAGTAACCACAATTAATCTGCTTGGTACATTGAATTAATGCTTATATAGTAATATAATGTATATAATAATAAAATATTGTTATTTATGGTTCAATACATAATTTAAGGGTATAACATTATGACTAATATTAGACAGCGATTTGATTATATCATATCTTTCTCAATTATTTCTAAAGGTGGTATGTATGAACAATCCCGAGAGGAATTATGGTTTGGGTGTTAATTTTAGGCCACGTAAATTTGCCATGAGGATAACTATAATATATATTATCATCGGCTCTCTGTGGATTATTTTCTCGGATAGAATCTTGTTAAATATTGTTGCAGATAAATACATGCTTGCAACATTGAGCACCATTAAGGGATGGTTTTATGTTTTTGTCACTGGCCTTATTATTTATGTGCTTATCCACAAGGATGAGATGATATATGAGGATGCGATTAATGAGATTTTCAAAAATTATCAGGAACTGGAAGCTACATATGAGGAACTGACAGCCACTGAAGAGGAACTGGAGCAACAGTATGATGCTTTGGAAAACAGTGAGAAGACCTTGAGGGAGATGGAAGAGAGATACAGACTTGCGGTAGATGGGGCTAATGACTGTATATGGGACTGGGATATAAGAAATGGAGATATTTATGTGTTCAACAGGACGAAAAGGTTGCTTGGGTATGAAGAAGAGGAACTTGAGGACAGGTTTGATGCGTGGAAGGGCCTACTGCATCCTGATGATGTGGAGAGGGTAATGAATGAAATTGATAGGCATTTAAAAGGTCTTACACCTTATTATGAAGTAGAGTATAGACTCAAAGCAAAGGATGGCTCATATAAATGGATTTTGAGCAGAGGCAGGGCCATATGGGATGATAAAGGGATGCCGGTAAGGATGGCCGGTTCTCACCTTGATATAACAGACCACAAGAGGTTCGAAAACAAGATTTTTAAACTTGCATATTATGACGACCTTACAGGTCTGCCCAATAGGACGATGTTTCAAGATGCATTGGATGAGGCTATCCAAGCGGCTAAAGAAAACAGGCAGAGGCTTGCTCTTTTGTATCTCGATCTTGACGAGTTTAAAAGTGTGAATGACTCTATAGGTCATGATGCAGGGAATGAACTCCTGTGCGATGTGGGATTTATGCTTAAAAACCTGATTGCAAATTCAGGTATGGTGGCACGCCTTGGTGAAGATGAGTTTGGAATAATACTAAATGATATTGGTGAAATGGGGAACATCTCAGAAAAACTCAATCAGATACTGGAAGCATTCCATAAGCCACAGGTTGTAAGAGGTGTTGAGTTTTATATAACCGCAAGTATGGGCGTGGCTATCCATCCCGAGGATGGAGGGGATGTTTTTACGCTCCTCAAAAATGCTGATATGGCAGTTTATTCTGCCAAGACTGGTGGTAGGGACTGCTATCAGTTTTTTTCGCCGAGACTGCAGGAAGATATAAACAGGAAGACAGATATGGCTGTAAAACTAAGACACGCTGTAGAGAAAAATCAGTTCTATCTTTATTATCAGCCCCAGATTGACCTTGCAAACGGGAAATTGATAGGAGTAGAGGCTTTGATACGATGGGCAGACCCTGAGAAGGGAATCATTTCTCCGAAAGACTTTATTCCTCTTGCTGAGGAGACAGGGCTCATCATACCTATAAGTGAATGGGTACTTAAAGAGGCCTGCAGGCAATATGTAAAATGGCTTAGTAAGGGTTATAATCCAGTATCAATTTCTGTCAACATATCAGCGCGGCAGTTCCAACAGAGAGATTTGGTGGCTAAAATAAATAGTATTATTGCAACTACGGGAATGGACAGGAATTATTTAACCTTGGAGATTACTGAAGGTACTGCACTTATGGACTTAGACCATGCCATTGATGTGATTAAAAAGCTTAGGGATACAGGGATAAAGGTAGCTTTGGACGACTTTGGCACAGGTTATTCTTCTCTTAATTATTTAAAACTCCTCCCCGTGAATATAATAAAGATGGACCAGACGTTTATGAGAGATATCATCAGTGATAATACTGACAGGGAAATGGCTAAGACCATAATATGTCTGTCGCATAAACTTAATCTGTATGTTACAGCAGAGGGCATAGAGACTGAAGACCAGTTAGTGTTTCTTAAGGATAACCACTGTGACTATGGGCAGGGTTATCTCTTCAGCAGACCGCTTCCCCCTGAAGAGATAGATGATATTATATGTAGGGGTATCTTTTCTATGCTACAATTGAAGAAAATGGAGTATGTCAATATCTTTTAAAAATGTCACCTAAAAATAGGCCAAAATGTGGTTAATTATCGCATGAAAATGTCACCTTAAAGAATCAAAATATGGGGGGCT
>NZ_VTPS01000045.1 GCF_008274215.1 Calorimonas adulescens
GGAGAGCAAATACTACAAGACCTGGGAGGAGTACAAGGCATTGAATCCTGAGGTGTCGGATTTTGGAGCGTCAAAACTTCAGGGCCTTGAGGAAACCGTCTTCCAATATCTGATGTATCTCTTATTGTAGAAAACTAATATATGAAAAATTGGAAGTGAATCAAAACCGCATATCCGCAGAAAATTATTACTGATAACTGCGATCTTTTTACGGCAACAGGTGTTTACTATTGTATGGCAGCATTGATGGGCTCTGTCATATTGAATATTAAATGCTTGTTGCCGTATGTTTATTTAAAGCGTTCCTTCTTCTCACTGGAGAGCCTGTGACCGAAGCCATCAATGCTATAAAACAGTGAAAAGTGGCAAAAGCGCTTCGCCTTTGCCACCAACGCTGCCGAAGGCGTAAAAATCTGCTTTTTTAAGTTGATATGAAATATTCCGGGGAGGTGAAATGACAAGTGACCGAGACAGAGTTATTACAGCAAGAGAGAATAAAGATTTATCAAGATGTCTATGACAACAAGATTCCAAAAAGAGTGCCTGTAAATATCAGCTTTCCCTTTGAATTTACAGCACAATTTGGTGGTCTGAATCTTTTCGAAGCCCAGTGGAATCCCTCAAAAATCGAAGAAGCAGCAGATAAATTATGTCAGACAGTATATTCTGACACCTGCCCGTTTTCAGGTTCGTTTAGATATCCATCGTTCTATGAGATTTTAAAATCTCAATCATTTAGAATGGCATCCAACGGCTTCATACAGCACCCCGAAGTAGTTGGAATGCTTCCCGAGGATTACGATTATCTTATTGAAAAACCTTACGACTGCCTGCTTGAAAGGGTAATTCCCAGACAATATAAGGCTTTCAACCCTGATGATCCTATAAATTGTGCCATCAATTTAGCGAAAAGTATACTTGCCTATAACACTGATATGCAGGAGACAGGGATGATTATAGAAAAATTAGTAAAGAAATACGGCTATTATCCAGGAGCACCTTTTTCAGGCGGTTATGCACCCTTTGATTTTCTTGCGGATCAGTTGAGGAGCTTTAAAGGGATCAGCTCTGACGTCAGGAGAATTCCTGAAAAAGTCGCTGCAGCGTGCGAAGCGTTATACCCTTTGCTATTCAAAAAAGGGCTGCCAAATGAGGTCTCAAACTACGGACAGGTTTTCTTTGCCCTTCACATGCCTACCTTTATGAGGGAAAAGGATTTTGAAAAGCTTTACTGGCCGACCTTTAAGAGAATGATTGATGAATATGCATCAATGGGGATTCACAGCTTCATATTCTGCGAGGATGACTGGACGAGATACCTGGATTATCTGCAAGAGTTTCCGACAGATACGAGGATAATGTTTGAATACGGCGACCCGAAACTTATAAAAGAAAAACTCGGCAAAAAACATATAATCATGGGATTGTATCCGGTTGTTAATCTGAAGACGAAATCTGTGCAGGAATGCATAGACGAGGCAAAGAGATATCTGGATATTCTCGCTCCCGGCGGCAAGTATATATTTGCTTTTGATAAAAGCCCACTGCTGTTCAGTGACATCAATATAGATTGCTTAATTGCTGTCGCCGAAACCGCAAGAGACTATGGAATCTACAACAATGCAGGCGATAGCGCTGGATTGGCGTTCAATAAAGATGACTACAAAGTTTTGCCTTCCAGGAAATTGGAGAGCAAATACTACAAGACATGGGACCAATATAAAGCATTAAATCCGGAAGTGTCGGATTTTGGTGCAGCAAAACTGCAAGAGTTAGAAGATACAGTTTTCCAGTACATCATGTTTCTTCTGGTTTAATGTCTTGTTTTGATTTTTTCTAATTTGTTATTTAAATTGCAGTTTTTAGTTTATAATGATATTTATATAAATTTCCCTTGACATTTTATGCTTACTAGTCTATTCTAGACACAGAACATGTATATACAAATCTGCTTCTATCCTTTCAAAAAAGACTCCGTTAAAATGGGGGGAGGTGAAAATGCAAGCAAATCTTGACCTTGTTTTTCAGAATATTATTAATTTCGGGGAGGTAAGAGCATGATTGACCTGAACGAATTGACCCGGGCAGTAGGAGAACTGGACGAAGAGAAAGTAACAGAAATGCTGACAGAATTTGTGAACTCAAAGCCCACAGAAGAAGAGGCTCAGAAA
>NZ_VTPS01000046.1 GCF_008274215.1 Calorimonas adulescens
TACAGCTTATACGGGTACTTCGGTACCCGTATTTGCTTTTACGCAATAAAAAAAGCGCTGTTGCACAATGAACTATTTAGTCCATTGTGCAACAGCCCCATGTATTATATCTTTTCAAACATATCCTTTGTGGCGCCACACTCCGGGCATACCCAGTTATCTGGTAGCTTATCGAAAGGGGTACCGGGAGATATTCCCTGGCTTGGATCGCCGACTGAGGGGTCATAGATGTAGCCGCATATTGTGCACTGCCACTTCTCCATTATAAATTCCTCCTTAATTGAAAATTTTTAGACATCCTATTGCATTATCATACTTCATATACTATAATGATATGTAGTTGATAATGATTTTCTTTATTTGATAATTTATCATGCTATATATAGATTGTATATTATGTAAGTCAGCTTTTCAATAGAAAATTAATATTATGGTGAGAAGGAGGACAGCAAATGGAAAGTTATTTTATAATAGGGAATGGTGTGGCAGGCTTAAATGCGGCGGAAGCCATAAGGGACAGGGATAAGGATGGCCGTATTACAATCATTACTGCAGAAGGGTATCATACATACAGCAGGCTTATGCTTTCACACTATCTTGGAAAGGACGTTGAACCGGAAAAACTGTACATACACCCCGTTAGTTGGTATGAGGAGAGGGACATTAAGGTATATCTGAATACAAAGGTGCAAGCCATTGATACTGAAAAGAGAGTGGTAAAGACTGATGGTGGGGAGTTTTCTTATACTAGACTTGTCATTGCCAGCGGAAGCTATAGCTTCATACCTCCGGTGGAGGGTGTGGATAAAAAGAAAGTGTTTGCCTTGAGGTCCTTTGATGACATGGTATCCATAACCGAAGCAATGAAGTCTGCAAAAAAGGCTATAGTTATAGGAGGAGGAGTTCTTGGACTTGAGGCTGCATGGGCCATAAGGCAAGCTGGATTGGATGTAAGCCTGCTTGAATTTTTCCCGAGGCTGTTACCCCGGCAGATGGATGAAGAGGGCTCCAATATACTGAAGGAGATAGTAGAAGATTTTGGAGTGACCACTTACCTTGGAGTAGAGACAAAGTCGATACTGGGTCAGGATAGGGCTGAGGGAGTACTTTTAAAGGATGGGCGTGAGATTAAGGCCGACTTTGTAGTCTTCTCATCCGGTGTAAGGCCACATATTGAATTCTTGAATGGCCAGCCAATAGAGATAAATAAGGGAATAGTGGTAGATGAATATATGAGGACCAGTTTAGATGGTGTTTATGCAGCAGGGGATGTTGCAGAGTTTAAAGGAGCCATGCCGGCCATATGGCCGGTAGCGCAGGAGCAGGGCAAGATAGCGGGTATGAATGCAGCCGGCGAGGAGGCAACCTATCATCCCATACCACCCTCCAACATGCTTAAGGTGATGAATGTGAGCTGTTTCTCTGTAGGCGAGATAAACAATGAGAAGGGTGAGCTAAAAGAGCTCAAATATACAGGGAATAAGGAATACTACAAGCTATTTTTGAGAAACAATGTGCTTGTTGGCGCCATGATGATAGGAGATGTTTCTAAATCCACTAAGATAAAGTCATATATAGACCAGAAGAAAGATATTTCTGCGTTTCTCATTTCTGATAATGCAAAAGAAATCATCAGTAGTTTATAACTGTTTATATAAATACCCCCACAGGTTCATTTCCTCCCCATTAGATGAGCACCGTCCTCCCTGGGACGGTGCCAAAAACCCCTTTTGTAGCTTTATTGTAAGTTCTATGTCATACCAGCATGAAAAAGAGGTTATGCCGGATATCTCTGTTTTAAAGCTTGGGGATAGGTTACCCGCTTCCCATTGATAAAATCAAGAGGTTTTCTGAAGAACTGCCCGCCTATAAGCATGAAGGTGTACTCAGGAAGGAGGACCAAGTATAAAAGCATTTGAGGCAGGGTATGCACTCACATTAGAGGTTTAATGCCATATAAAAGGGGCTGTTGCAAAATGAACTAACCAGTTCAATTTTGCACAGCCCTTTTTCACCTTAAAATACGATTTGCGGGTCCCGAAGGACCCGCAAATCGTGTATAATTGATTTGTTATGAAAAACACTAAACTATACACCAAAGATTATACCGAATTTAATGGGAGCTTTCAATTAGTTTTACCATTAAATTTAGAAATGTTGATACCAGAG
>NZ_VTPS01000047.1 GCF_008274215.1 Calorimonas adulescens
ACACAGTAGAATGAACTCGGTTTTTACGTTGTTTTTTCCGCGAGTCAAAAACCGATTGAAATTGTAGTCATTCTTCAAAACGCCAAAAGCCCCTTCCACCTGTATGGAACGGTTCATGCGCAAAAGAATACCCTTCTCTGATATGATGTTTTCATAGGATATTTGGCGTTTCTCTGCAAACTTTTTGGAGACCTCCATCCGTCGGTTTCCTTTTGCTTTTGTGCATTTGGCTTTATATGGACAGTCCTGGCAATCTTCACATTCATATACGGTTACTTCCGACTGATAGCCGGTTGCTGATTTTTTATGTTTAATCGCTACCGGCTTGAGTTGTTTTCCATTATGACAGGTATATTCATCTTTTTCCGGATCATAGGTCATGTTTTCCCGCTTGCTGATGTCATTTTTGAAACTTTTCTTTTTCCATTTGTCATAGCTTTGGGGCTTTATGTAGTAGGTCTGTTCCTTTTCCTCTAGATACAGGTAGTTTTCTTCACTCTCATACCCCGAGTCAGCAATGATGTTCTGATAGCGGGCTTTTATGTTGGCTTCAACATGGTCAAGGAAAGGAATGAGTGTGGTTATGTCACTTCGATCCTGGAAGATCCCCACCCCTGTTATATACTCGCTTTCTACCCCGATTTGGACATTGTAGCCCGGCTTTAGTTGGGCATTTTTCATATGGTCATCTTTCATGTGCATGAAGGTGGCATCCGGATCTGTTTTGGAATAGCTGTTTCTCCCCTCAAATAACTGGTTGATAGCATTATACTTTTCCTGACGCTCATAAAAAATTTGGAGTTCCTCCGTAAACTTTTGCAATACGGTCTTCCGTTTGCCAATACCATGAACGAATTCAATTTGTTCTTGCTGCCGCTTTTCTTCTAGATAGGAAAGGGCGGATGCAAGGTCTTTTATGAGGGTCTCTTTGGTGACGGTAAGTTGGGTCCCGTAGGTTTGGTTGATTTCCTCTATACAGGTTTGGATTTTCTCAAACATCTTGGCTTCATTTTTTTGGACAGTCTTTTCCCATACGAAGGTGTAGCGGTTGGCATTGGCTTCGATTTTTGTCCCGTCGATAAAGATGTTTTCAAATTTAACTTCGCCTATCGCATGCAGATGCTGCACCATTTGATAGAAAAGGTCTTCCACAGCGTCGGGCAGGTAATCTTTTCGGAACCGGGCAATGGTGCTATGATCCGGTGCCGGGTTTCCGGCCAACAACCACATGAAATTGATGTCTCTTCTGCAGGCACTTTCAATTTTCCTGCTGGAATAAATATTATTCATGTACGCATAAGTTAATACCTTAAACATGATTTTGGGTTCGACTGCAGGTTTTCTTCCCGTAGAAGAGTATGCCTTGTATAACTTTTCGTAATTTAATCCCTCCAATATTAGGCTAAGCAGTCTTACTGAATCATCCTCTGGTATCAACATTTCTAAATTTAATGGTAAAACTAAT
>NZ_VTPS01000048.1 GCF_008274215.1 Calorimonas adulescens
TGTGGTTATTTTATGATAATGTCACCTTGTAGACTATCGTGATAAAATGTCACTATGGGGAATGAGGTGCGTTATCTAATGTCTCAAGAACAACTAAAAAGATACACTGTTATTCAAAAGACTCTTGAAGGTATTATGACTGTCAAGGAGGCAGCGGAGGTTTTAGGCCTAAGTGCACGCCAGGTAATACGCCTGAGAAAAGGAGTGAGGGAAATTGGAGCTTGTGCACTTATTCATAAAAATCAAGGTCGTAAACCCGTTCATGCCATCCCAGAGGAACTCAAACAAAAAATTATCAATCTTAAAATGTCTGATGTTTACAAAGACGCCAATTTCAAACATTTTCAAGAGCTTCTTGATAGGGTTGAAAACATCAAGTTAAGTTATTCTGCCCTTTATGGTATTCTCAGCGGCGCTGGTATCAAAAGCCCTAAAAAGAAAAGGCGCTTTAAACCTCATCGACGCCGCAAGAGAAAGCCTCAGATAGGCCTTTTAATTCAGATGGATGCTACCCCGTATGATTGGCTCGGTGATGGCAGTAAGTATGCCCTACACGGCGCTATAGATGATGCCACGGGTAATATCGTTGGCCTTTATATGACTAAAAATGAATGCCTTCAAGGATATTTTGAGACTTGCCGCTATATGATTTTAAATTTTGGTATACCTGTCAGTTTATATTGTGACAGACATGCTATTTTCCTGTCTACCAAGGCCGGCAAGCTCTCTATTGAGGAGCAATTGGAAGGTAAAGTTTGTAATGATACTCAATTCCAAAGAGCCATGAAGGAGCTCGGTGTTACTATAATTCCTGCAAGATCACCCCAGGCTAAGGGGCGGATAGAGCGCCTTTGGAATACTCTGCAGTCTCGTCTGCCTGTGGAGTTTAAGATAGCAGGGATAAAAACTATCGATGAGGCTAATGAATTTCTTAAAGGCTATATACATGAGTTCAACAGGATATTTTCCGTTGAGCCTCAAAAGGCTGAGTCTGCTTTCCGCCCTCTTCCTGAAGGTGTTGACCTTGACTGTATCCTTTGCGTTAAGCAAAAAAGAAAGGCCGATAATGGCGGCGTGTTCTCTTTCTACGGTAAGCAGTTCAAGATCATTCAAAAAGAAAACCAGCCTTCCATTCCGGCCCATACAACTGTTAATGTCTTTATTAGTAGTATAACAGGTGTATGGGTGGAATACAATGGGAGAATTTATGAAACTGTGCCATTTGTTAAGCCAAAAAAGTTTGCTGCCGGTGATAGCCCTAAAGAACCGAA
>NZ_VTPS01000049.1 GCF_008274215.1 Calorimonas adulescens
GATCGCGTCAAGTATTTTTAGGTTATTAAAGACCTCACCATAATGAATTATCATAGGAAAACGTTATGTATGTTTAATCCAACATTAACAAAATTTATCATTACTGTTTTTAATAAATCCCAGTCTATATTATTGCATAGTCATGTAATAGAGACCTTATTGCCATGCTAGTAAATGTCCTCTTATTTAAAAGTACCGGAAGATTGTCTATGTTACTGATTTGAGAGTATATCTTGTTTATCTTCTTTTTGGCTCTCTTTATTGTCTCTTTTGGTAGTTCTACAGGTTTTAAGTCATTGATCTGTTGTTTTATTATTGCATCCTTTAATGATATTCCATCGGCTTTTACAGCTCTTAGCTTGGCCATTTTATGTGCCCCTTCTTTACTCCATGATATGGGGCCTCTTGATAGCCTTTCTGATAATATGTGACTTACATGGCTTTCTGCACTGCAGCCTGTTATTTCATCTTGATAGTCTTTGTATGCACATATGCCATCCCAGTTATTATTAATATATATCAGGCATTTGTTTATTGGGTCATTGGGTCCATCTGTCTTTAACTCTTCATGTTTTTGAATGAGTATTTCATTTACTTTTTCTCTGTCTTTTTTAAGTATGGCTCTCCATAGGTCTCTTTTTGATTTTTTGTCATTCTTAAGAGCCGCTGTTATGTACTTTTGTAGATGGAAAAGGTCTAGTACATATATGGCATTGGGTAGATATTCTGCTCCAAATCTTATCCAGTCTGCTCCGTCTCCTGTTATATATATCTTCTTTATGGATTCTTCTTCATATGTGTCTTTTATATATGTCCAGACATCTTTCCAGAGGTCTTCTGTTTCTTCTCCTTCATATATTCCGGAAAAGTATTTTGGATTTTTGAGTGCATTTCTATCTCCCGTCGTTTCTTTACCTTCATGGACATATACAAGTTTAACTATTGCATTTTTGCCATTCTGTAAGTGTATGTGGTCTTCATCGGCTTCTATATATAGGATGTCTGTCTTCTTTTTTGTTTTCGGTATTTTATAGCTTTCAATATCATCTGTCTTCTTCAGGGTATTCATTACTGTCTGACGGCTTAAATTACATTTTGACCCATCTCTTTTAAGTTCTTTAATGCTTTTCTCATAAGAGAGTATTGTTGATAGATCTATAATCTC
>NZ_VTPS01000050.1 GCF_008274215.1 Calorimonas adulescens
ATATACTCTTCCTTCAAAGTCCTGAAAAATCGCTCTATGTTAGGATTTCTCTCCGGGGATCTTACAGGTATTCGCTCGTGTAATATACCCTGGCGTTTGCAAAAATCATGAAATTCCTTGGATTTAAACTGAGGACCGTTATCTGTTCGGATTGTGAGATTTCCTTGAATATTCCTTGTGAGCATAGATTTTAAAACTGTTTTTACAACATCATGGCCTGTTATAGAAAAACCCGCTTTATATCCCACTATTTCCAAGGTGTATGTATCTATTATACCAAGGACGAAAATAATCCTGGGGAAAAGGGTTATATATGTGATGTCCATCTGCCAATGAGTATTAGGTGCATTTACTGCAACTTTTTTAAAGGCTATTAGACATTCCTGAGGTTTATTATGTCTTTCTATTGGCAAGAGAAGGTCCATTTCCTTACATAGCCTGTATACCTTCTTCTTGTTAATCTTTATACCAAACTGAAATCTCAATAGAATCGTAAGTTTCTTGTATCCATATCTTGGATATTCCTCAGCGAGGTCAAAAAGTATCGTCTTTATTGCTTCGTCAGTTATAATTTCGCCATTTTTAGTCCTTGAAAAGCCGGGAATAAAGCTTCCTCGGCTTATACTACATTTTTCTTCATGAGGTTTGTAAAAGAATGTACTTTTAGGAATACCCGCAATTCTAAGAAGAAAGTCTAAATTTATACCTTGAGTTCTAAAATTCTCTATAACCTCAATTTTTTCATTTAACTTCGGTTCGTTTTTTTTAATAATTCCTTTAAATAAGCTATTTCCAAGTCTTTATCAACAATTATTGAGCGCAGCATAATGTTTTCTTTTTTAAGTTTTGCAAGTTCATCTTCGGGATAATTTTCTGTATTCATGAGATGTTTTTTCCAGTAATCTAAGGTGCCCTTTGATATGCCATGTTTCCTACAAACAGCAATTTTGGTAGTAGAAGAACTTTCAGCCTCGGCAAGGATAGCAAGTTTTTCTTCAAGAGTAAAGTTTTTATGTGCTGCCATTGATTTTGACCTCCCTTAAGAGAAATTTTA
>NZ_VTPS01000051.1 GCF_008274215.1 Calorimonas adulescens
TGTGCTTATTGAAAAAGGCAAAGAAGAGGGCATTAAAGAGAGTATCTTCAGGAGTAAAGTAGATGCAGTGTTCAAGATGATAAAAAAGAGGTTCGGAAACCACACCCAGTGGCTTGCAGTATAGCTTTTGTTCATCGTTTGGCTTTATCTCTGGTGGCTCTATTGACTCATCAGCATTATGTGTACTATAATACACATATGGAGGTGTATATTATGAGGACAAATATTGTTATTAATGATAAACTCATTGAAGAAGCCAAAAGACTTACCGGACTTAAAACCAAAAAAGATATTGTCAATCTGGCTTTAGAGGAACTTATAATGAGACGCAAGCAGAAAAATCTGCTGGATATCAAAGGTAAAATCAGCTTCATCGAAGATTATGATTACAAGAATATGAGGGAAGATATATGATATTGGTGGATACCTCAGTATTAATTGGATTTTTGAGAGGGACAACAAACAAGCAAATTGACAAGTTTACAGATATAATAAAAAATGAGATTCCCTTCGGTATAAATAATTTTATATACCAAGAAGTACTTCAAGGAGCTAAAACCATAAAGGAGTTTAATATATTAAAAGAATACCTTGGTTCACAGAGGTTCTATACCCTGCAACATGGCAAAAAATCTTATGAAAATGCGGCACAGCTATATCTCCGCTGCAGAAACAGCGGGATTACCGTACGCAGCACCATAGATTTGCTGATTGCCCAGACAGCCATAGAAAATAGACTTTACATTTTGCATGATGACAAGGACTTTTCACTAATTGCCACAGTTGAACCCAGGTTAAAAGAATATTAACGTTACTTATATCCATAGAGACTTTAGCTTGACCCGGTGGTGGCTAAGTGTGTCGCCGATTGTTCAATTTTGTTATTAATATAACCGTTAAATATGGAGGATGTAGATTTAAAAGAGCAGAAAAATAAGCGTGTAAGGGGAGCATTAGCAAAATATAAGAATAAAGATTTACAAGAAAAAGAAAGCGAAGCCTGGGCA
>NZ_VTPS01000052.1 GCF_008274215.1 Calorimonas adulescens
AGCTACAGTAATAGATAAGAGTCATTATGAAGGTCTATATATGAAAGTACCACAAAGTGCCCCGGAAATAAGAAATAAGTT
Organism: Calorimonas adulescens; assembly: GCF_008274215.1. Lineage (NCBI taxonomy): Bacteria > Bacillati > Bacillota > Clostridia > Thermoanaerobacterales > Thermoanaerobacteraceae > Calorimonas > Calorimonas adulescens. The sequence continues at coordinate 82 of NZ_VTPS01000052.1, forward strand.
TAAAGAGGTACTCACAGAAAATGGTGAAGAGTTCTTTAGTGTTATGGAACAAAGGATGTCCAACTACAATGTCCACGGTCAAAATATTCTAAAGCAGCGCACCCTTTATGAGGACAAGGTTATTGATGAGGTTTTGGGAAAAGCTTTGGAGTATGGAATATATAACAGCAGTCTTGTAAGGAATTTACTTAAGAAATATCCCTTGAAGAAAGAAGAAATCTCAACGATAAATACAAGAGAGAACATAAACACAGGCAGTTATAACATAAGGACTATGGACTACTATAGAGATCTTACAAGATAGGTGGTGAAAAGTGCATGGCTGACACTCAAACAGAGAGATTAAAAAACAGCTCAAAATTCTCAGCATGAAGACTGTCCTTGAAATCTTTGAAACAGAAGCTGAAAATGCCTCTAAGACAAAGCTGGGTTATATAGGTTATCTATCCAATCTAATAGAACAGGAATTCCTGGTTAAAACCGATAGATCAATAAACAGGAAGATACAAACAGCTAAATTCCCATCATTAAAGACCATTTTCAGATGCCAATGCTTTCATAGAAGAATTATACACAAGTACTTATAGATAATACAATATCAGAAAAACTGGAATCCTTAAGCAGATTAGATTTACTTATCTTTGGAGACCCTGTAATATCCTCAGCAATAATAGACAGGATAGCTCACCACTGCCATATAATACCAATCAATGGAAACAGCTATCGTACGAAAGATAAGTTACACAGGGACTACAAGGGGGGTCAGAATTAGTTGCAAAAAGGGGTCAATATTACTTGACAATCTACA
>NZ_VTPS01000053.1 GCF_008274215.1 Calorimonas adulescens
CCTTTACCACCAACGCTGCCGAAGGAGTAAAAATCTGTCAAGGGTGGGTGAAATAAAATGACTGATGTGAAAGCCCTGCAGCAGGAAAGGATAAGCATAATCCATGACGTATACGACAACAAGATTCCAAAGAGAGTGCCTGTAAGCATCAGCCTTCCCTTTGAGGTAATAGCCCAGTATGGAGGTCTGGATTTAAGTGAGGCCCAGTGGAACCCTTCTTTGATTGAAGAGGCAGCAGATAAAATATGTGAAACTGTTTATTCAGATATTTGTGTGTTTTCAGGCTCGTTAAGGTTTCCTTCTTTCTATCAGCTTTTAAAGTCCCAATCCTTCCAGATGGCCTCCAACGGCTTTATACAGCATCCGGAAGTGGTAGGGATGCTTCCCGAAGACTATGACTATCTCATAGAAAATCCATACGACTGTTTGCTTGAAAGGGTAATCCCCAGGCAGTATAAAGCTTTCAACCCCAATGGTGATCCCATAAATACAGCCATCAGTTTTACAAAAAGCATACTGGCTTTCAACAATGACATGCAGCAGTGTGGCATAATTATGTCAAAATTAATAGAAAAATATGGCTATTATCCTTATGGTTTCTACACTGGATTTACGGAAGCGCCCTTTGACTTTCTTGCAGACCAGCTCAGAAGCTTCAAGGGTATCAGCATGGATATAAGGAGGATGCCCGAGAAGGTAAAAGAGGCGTGT
>NZ_VTPS01000054.1 GCF_008274215.1 Calorimonas adulescens
GAATTGACCCGGGCAGTAGGAGAACTGGACGAAGAGAAAGTAACAGAAATGCTGACAGAATTTGTGAACTCAAAGCCCACAGAAGAAGAGGCTCAGAAAGTAGTCAACGCATGCCAGCAGGGGATGGGAACTGTTGGAGATTTATTTGAAAAGGGCGAATACTTTGTGGGTGACCTCATCTTTGCCGGAGAGCTTCTCACTGAAGCCATTAATATTTTAAAGCCGGTGATAGGCGGCAAAAGCGAGTCAAAAGTGGGAACGATTGTCCTTGGCACAGTCCACGGCGACCTGCATGACATAGGCAAAAACATTTTCAGAAGCATGGCCGAGGCAGCAGGTTTTGTAGTGTATGATCTGGGCATAGACCAGCCGGTGGAAAACTTTGTAGAAAAGGTGAAAGAAGTAAAACCTGAAATAGTAGGTCTCAGTGGAGTTTTAACACTGGCCATAGAATCCATGAAGGACACGATAGATGGATTAAAGCAGGCTGGATTGAGGGACAAAGTAAAGGTCATAATCGGCGGGAACCCTGTGACAAAAGAAGCGTGTGAGTATGTAGGAGCTGATGCCTTTACCACCAACGCTGCCGAAGGAGTAAAAATCTGTCAAGGGTGGGTGAAATAAAATGACTGATGTGAAAGCCCTGCAGCAGGAAAGGATAAGCATA